>CAOKJE010000032.1 GCA_948468505.1 uncultured Clostridium sp.
AAGAAAAATGAAGATATCGAGAGATAATCTATTCATTTATGGTAAGAGGAGGTTTCCAATTTATGGAGATAAGTATTGGAGAAGCAGCTAAATTAACGAATTTAAGTATATCTAAATTAAGATATTATGATGAGCATGGATTAATTCCTTTTTTAAAACGTACCTCTTCTGGTGCAAGAAAATTTGATAAAGCTTCCCTAGATGCCCTAAATATGATTGAATGTTTAAAAAATTCTGGTATGCAGTTAAAGGAAATTAAACAGTTTATGGATTGGTGCACAGAGGGTGATGCCACTTTAACTAATAGACTTAATATGTTTTACCAACAAGAAAAAAATGTGCTAGCTCAAATCGAAACTTTGCAGACTAGTTTGCATTTGATTAAGTTTAAACAGTGGTATTATGAGACAGCGGTTCAAGATAAGACCGATAAGTTTGTAAAGAATATGAGGTATGAGGATATGCCAAAAGATATTCAAGAGCTATATGATAAGTCTCATAAGAAAACTTTGAAAATATAGATATAGACTTTCATCGAAAAATGGCAAAAAGTAGAATATTACTTTAAAATTTTTTTCATTGTCAATTTTACGAACTAAAATTTTCAAAATTATTTGACTTTTTATAAAAATCTATGTATAATAAAAATAGAAAATGAGAAACCACGAAAGTGGTTGCCAGTAAAATAGTATATAGCCATTCCCCTAGCAAAGCAGAATGGCTATTTTTTTATTGCCTACGTAGCAACACTAAGATGATGATAACTAAGACAAAATCTATGATAGTTTCTCCTACTAATCCATAGAATAGTAGTTTGATTGTCAATAACATTGCTGATTCTACCATAAGCACCACCCCCGTATATCAATCTCACAACTAAAGCTGTGGAGGGTTATGTATACATCAAAGAGTAGAAGATGGCAACACACTCCGCTTATTCTCATTTTCTGTAATTAGTATTATATTATACTTTATGTTTATTGCATTGATTGTAGTGCAATTTTTCAAGTATGTCAATAGCAATAAATTCAGGTTAATTACACTTTATAGTAAAATCAAAAAATTTCATATTTGACAAATCAAAAAAATCCATGTATAATAAAAATAGAAAATGAGAAACACAAAGTGTGTTGCCGAAAAATAGCTAAACCATTCACTCGGTCAAAAGCAGAATGGTTTATTTTTTTATTGCCTCTTTTACCATTTCCATAATCCCATCTGCAATTGCTTTGGCATACTCATTTTTATAGTCGTCCAATAATTTATTGTCCTGCTTATTAGAAATAAAACCTAATTCAATTAGGCAACTTGGCATATTGGTGTTTTTTAAAACATAGTAATCTCCATTCTCTCCTTCTATGGTACCGTATTTGATGCCTCGATTTTGCTGAATTTTGGTAGTTTCTAACTTGCTCATAATTGCATTGGCTAATTTAGTATCTGCTTCTCTTTTTTGGCTATTACACCATATTTCTACGCCATTTCCTATATTTGCACTATTTCTATGGATGGATACAAATATTTTTGCTTTTTTCTGGTTCGCAATTTTGCATCTTTGCTCTAGGCTAACATCTCTATCTTTGTTTCTAGTCATAATAACTTTTATGTTTTGCTTTTTTAAGTTTTTTTCTATTAGCTTGGCTATTTCTAATGTATCATTTTTTTCGTATCTTTTGCCTAGAATAGCGCCTACATCTTCTCCTCCATGCCCGGCTATCAAGGCATACTACTATTTTTTGGCTATCTTGAATTAGTATTACTATTATAGCTAGTATCATTACTGCTAATATGATTAATAAAATAGAAATTTGTTTTTTCATTACTTTTCTCTTTTCTTTTTTTCTTCATTATATCAAATTTTTACGCAAGAAAAAATAGAGATTTTATTAATTTTTTATGAAAAATGATTTTACATTTCATATTCTCTAATTTCGCAATTTTTTTGCCTATTGGATTTTTTTAGTAACATTCTATCTTCTGGCATTTCTTCAAAATAAAATTGTATTGCTCTTGCCACTGCACCATGTGTAACTCGTTTATTATAACATATAGCTTCATTTCTATTCTCCTTACTATAAATTCTCTTTTATGCTTGGAAATAAGTCATACACATCAAATCCAAGTTGTTCGTCAAAATATTGTTTTAATTTATAAGTTTCCTTTACATGATATTGTGTGTTTTCATGTGCCCCTCTTCTTATGATTAAATCGATTAGTCTTTTATCAATTGTTAAGACTTTTCTTTTGCACATTAAATCACATAAATTGATAATTTTTTCATACATTGTATACTCATGATTTTTGATGAATTCTGTTCGAAATGGATTTTCTTCCGGCATGCCACCTGCTGTACAATGCACGTCATTGTTTAAATAGGAATGTGTTAAACATATATTAGCATATTTGTCATCATATCCTAGTTTCTTTATATAGTTATAACCTGTTATATCATGGTCTTTAAAGTCTCCTTCTAGTTTTCCAATATCATGGATATAACCTAAGGTTTTAGCATATTCTATGTCTAGTCCTAAAGTTTCTGCTATTTTGGCTGCAGCATTTCCAACACAAACAGAATGTGCTACCCAATTGATGTTTGGATTTTCTTTTCTTCCTTCTTCTATCATTTCTAATGCTTTTTGACTTGTTAGTTCCATTTCTTTCCCTCACTTTTGTTTAATTTTTCAAATAAATCCTGATAAATTTTATCAACTTGTAAATCATTCACCATAGTTATTTTATGATTATTTTGCGTTAATTCATAAGAAGTTTCTCTATATTTCCAATCATATACAAAGGAATATTTATAAGATTATCTTCTTTTTTATACTCTATCATTGCAGTTCTCGCATTTACCTTAGTATCATATTTTTGAATAAAAGACTTTAAACTTTTGGCTTGCAAGTTTTCACTTGCCTTTACTTCTATTGGTACATTATTCTTTCCTATTTGTGTAATAAAATCAATTTCTGCAATACCTGTATCCGCTGACCAATAAAATATATCTAACTCTGTGCATTGTTTCAATTGGCACAAAACATATTGCTCTGTTAAACTTCCTTTAAACTCTTCAAAAATATCATTTCCTTCTAGCAAAGTTTTAGCATCCACATTCGCCATAGCTGCTAATAATCCAACATCTAGTAAATATAATTTAAAGGCACTAAAATCTTGGTAAGCAGATAAAGGGATTTTATTATTATTAACTCTATTTACTTGGTAAATTAATCCACAATCAATTAGCCAAGATAAAGCAACTTCATATTCTCTAGCTCTAGCACCTTGTCTTACTAATCCATATATAAATTTTTTATTTTCCTTTGCTAATTGGGTGGGAATATTATTCCAAAGCTGTCTAATTCTTGGAACAATACTAGTTGGTGCATGCTTTGAAAAATCCTGCTCATATGCTTGTAATAATCTTTTTTGAATTTTTCGTACTTTTTTTAAGTCTTTCTCTTCTACATAAGAATTAACTGCTTCTGGCATTCCACCTATATAATAATATAATTTTAATTGCTCTTTTAATTTGGTATGAAATACCCTTGTCATATCTATTTGATTTTCTTTTAAAATTTCTAGTAATTCTTTTTCTCCAATTGCTTCTAAAAATTCAAAAAAACTAAGTGGTGCTAAATTTAAAAAATCCACTTTTCCAACAGGAAACGAAGTCCCTTCATGGATAGCAACTCCTAAAAGTGAACCTGCTGATATGATATAATACTGGCTTGCCTTTTCGCAAAAATATTTTAAAGCTTTTAAGGCTTTTGGTGTTTCTTGTATTTCGTCTAATATTATTAAGGTATTTGAAGCTTCTATATTAACTCCTGCTTCTATTTTTAGCCCTTGTATTATTCTTTCTATATCAAAATCGCCATCAAATAGCTTTTCCATTCTTGTGTTATCGTCAAAATTAATATAAGCCACTTTTTCAAAATATTTTTTTCCAAACTCCTTCATTAACCATGTTTTCCCTACTTGCCTTGCTCCTCTTATGATTAATGGTTTTCTGTTAGCTGATTTTTTCCACTTTTTTAGCTCTTCTATTTTATCTCTGTACATAACTTTCACCTTCTAACTAAAAATTTATTCTGGTTATATCTTATCACATTTTACACAAAAAGTAAACGACTTTTTATATGTTTTACACATTTTCCTAACGACTTTTTAGGTAAACTCACACATTTTACAAACGACTTTTACCATTTAATCTACATTTAAAGCTTCCCACTCTAACATTTTAAGCTCAATTTCGTTCTCTATCTCTTGAATTTTATCTTGCAAATCCTTTAATTTTATATAATCTGTCACCATTTCCTCATTTTGCATTTCTAACTTTAGTATCTTAATTTGTTCTTCTTTTTCCTCAATTTCCTTTTCTATTTTTTTACTCTTATTTTGTTTTCTAGCCTTTTCTTTATTTTGCAAATACAGATTATTGGGATTTTTCTTTTTCATTTCATTTGGCTTTTGTCCCTCCGCTTCTGCTATTTCTTTTATCTGTCTTTCCTCTTTACTACGAACATATTCTTCATAACTACCATTAAAATAAACAACACCTTCAGGCTCAAAAGCAAGAATACAATCTGCTACTTTATTTACAAAATATCTATCATGTGAAACAAAAACCAATGTTCCTTTATACGCTTGTAAAATATTTTCTAAACTTTCTTTTCCAACAATATCCATATGATTTGTCGGCTCATCTAAAAGTAATAAATTAGGTTCTTTTTTGAAAATCTTACATAGTTGCAAACGAACCTTTTCTCCCCCTGATAGCACTTTAACTTCTTTAAAAACCTCCTCCCCAGAAAACAGAAAAGCACCTAAGGATTTCCTTACTTCGGTTGTTGTTAAGGTTGGAAATTCTTTATAAAAATCGTCAAAAATAGTCATAGTCTTATCTAATGAATCCATTTGCTGATCAAAATATTCTTTTCTTACATGATAACCATATTCATATTCGCCATTTATTTTAGGAATTTGCCCTATCAAGGTTTTTAATAAGGTGGATTTCCCTTTTCCATTTTCTCCAATAATGGCAAGCTTTTGCCCTTTATATAATTCAAATGATACTTTAGCTAATGGTTTATCATATCCGATTTCTAGCTTTTTAGCTGCTAATACTAATTTCCCACTCTCTACTGGTAGTGTGAAATTGGTATGAAAGGTTTTTAAATCGTATTGATTAGGTTCCTCTATTATAGTCATTTGTTCAATCTTTTTTAGTTTTGATAATGCCATTTTGGCTTTCGATGGTTTGTAACGAAATCTGTCAGCAATTGCTTGTAATCTTTTTATTTCTTTTTGTTGGTATTCATAATCTTTTAATTGCTTTTCGTAATTTACTCTTTTTTGCTTTTCAAAAGAGGTATAATTCCCTGTATATTGTGTAATAGCTGCATATTCAATTTCATACACTTTATTTACAATTTTGTCTAAAAACATTCTATCATGTGAAACAATTACAATTGCTTTCGGATAGTTCTTTAAATAGCTCTCTAGCCATTCGATAGTTGTGATATCTAGATGGTTTGTTGGCTCGTCTAATAATAAGATATCTGGCTTACTTAATAATAATTTTAGAAATGCTATCTTAGTTTTTTGCCCTCCTGAAAATTCATTGATTTTTTTGTTTTTGTCTTCCTCTGTAAAACCAAATTTTTTGATGGCTGTTTCATATTCTTTTTGGTAGGTATATCCACCTTGTTGTTCATATCTTTCTAATTTTTCGGTATATTCTTTTATTAATTTGTCATTTGTTTCTTGCTGTAACTGCTCTTGCAAATTATTTATTTTCTTTTCTAGGTTTATGATATCCTCATAGGCTTTTAAGATTTCTTGTAAGAAGGTTTGATTGCTATCTTCAAATTCAATTTGCTTTAGATGCCCGATTACTGGTGCTCCTTGTTTATATATTCCAAATTTTTCTTCCCCGATTCCTTCTTCTAGCATTTCATTTTCTAATATTGCTTTAACTAGTGTAGTTTTTCCACTTCCATTTTTTCCGCACAATTGCTATTTTGTCTTTTTCTTTTATTTCAAAGTTGATTTCTTCTAAGATGGTTTCTGCTCCATAAGCAATAGCTCCGTTTACAATTTTGTAGTTCATTTTTTTCATTCCTTTTTTGTTTTTTAGTTTTTTGTGATTTCATTATATCATTTCTATTAATAAAAATCTATTTTTTATGCCAATAGAAAATGGAAAAAAACTTGATGTAGCTCTTCTTTCAAGCACATCAAGTTTCAATACTATTTGTTATTGTTCGAATTCCTCTACCTCGTATCCTTCTAAACTTGGTAAAGCAACATCCTCGTCTTTTACTGTATCAAATTGGTATTCTACTAATTCTCTTAATGTATTACCATTTATCTCTTTAATATTTAAAAAATCCTCTTTATTAATAAACACTTGAAAATCTTCTTGTACATACATTTTATAACATTCTTTTCCATTTACCTCTTCTGTTGACATTTTAGTTGCAAGAGCCATCGTAAATGCTTGCCAGAAGTTTTCAGCATAAAAGGTTCCATACTCAATTACTGGTAAAAATGCGCTATCCATTTCTATTTTTGTAATAGATGCTTTTTTAGAATCTTTTGTTTCTATTAGCATAGCTGATTGATTTGGTGAAATATGTAGTGTTCTTACATTGTCACCTCGTCTATTTTGGGTAACCCCTATGTTGTCTTTTCTCCATATCTCCTCTTCAGCATCTTCTAATTTGATTTTAGCATAAAAATTCTTGACTTCTTGGTATTCTTCTAGTTTTTTACTATATTTTTGGATGATAATTGCTTTTGGTATGGTTATTGCTAAAAATAAAATGATTGCTACCAGCAATAAAATTGCTATTATTTTTACTACCTTCTTTTTCATAGTAATCGCCTCCTTTTTCCTTTGTTTTCTCTTTTTAAGCTACTTCTATTATACCATATTTTTAGGTTTTCTTCAAATTTAAGGCTACTACTTTTTGTTTTCTACTTCTTCTTCATATTTTTTACGCTTTTTACTTCTTTCTATCTTCTTTTTTTGTATTCTTCCTTTGTAGCAAGAAATTAAAATTATCATAACAAGCAATAAAATTAATGTAACTTTACTTTTTAGGATTCCTGTTACCATTCCAAATTGATTTATTTTAAATTGATATTTTCCTTCTACTTGACTATATTCTACCTTTTCCTTATCTTCTGTGTTGTTATTATCTCCTTTTGTTATATACTTTCTTATACCATTTTCTTCTTCCATTTTTATAATTCTATGGGTTACATTTGTGTTTTCTTCTGTTGTAAAAGATATGATGTCATTTATTTTTATCTCTTCTTGGCCTACCTCTTTTACAAAGATGGCATCTCCCTTCTTTATGGTTGGTTCCATGCTTCCGTGATACAATTACAAAGCTTTTGTAACCAAAAAAGTCTGGCGTTTTGCTTGGATTGATAAATGATTTTATAATTAAGGTAAAGTTAAATATGATAATTGGTATTAATATAATATATAAAATAATACTTGTGACTTTTCCAATGATATGTATTCTTTGGTTTTCTTTTTCAATTTTATCGATTTTGTACATTTTTTCTCCCTTTTTCTTTTGGTTTTACTTTTTTATTTTAACATAAATTTACAATTATATCAATCCATTCTTTCCAACTTCTGAATTAACTTCGCATAAATATTTTTCTTTGTCCATCCTTCCGTTGAAACCCTATCTATATCAGAAATTTCAACCCATTTCACACCACTATTTTCATCTTCTTTTATCTGCAAAGATTCCCTCTCAGGAACCTCAATAAGATAGGTAACATTCAAATGAATATGGGAAGATACATATTCTCCTCTTTTTATATGTCCATCAACTGTTAGCGCTTCCAATGAAAAAATATCCTCTTTTAATGGCTTAACATTTTTTACCCCTGTCTCTTCCTTTAATTCTTTAATGGCAACGCTTAACAAATCTGCCTCACCATCACTATGTCCACCGAGTCCAAGCCCAAGATTGATAAATATTATGATATGCCATTAATACCTTGGTTTTCTCAGGATTTACTGCCCAAATAGATGCTGTAAAATGTGCAAATTCATTTTCTCTTACTAATATGTTATCAAAAGTATCAATATATTTTAACATCAACTGCCTATCTTTTTCTTCTTGCTCATTGTCTGGTTTGTAATTTTCTATATTTTTTCTTAAATCCTTTAAATTCATTTTTTCCTCCTAGAAATTTTACATTTCTATTATCTTTTCCCAAGGTAAGTCTTCTTTTCCAAAGTGACCATAATTAGTTGTTTTCGCATAAATTGGTTGTTTTAAGTCAAGATAATTTATGATACCGTCTGGTGTTAAGTCAAATTTTTGCCTAATTAATTTAACCAATTCCTCTTCTGTTTCTTTTCCTGTCCCAAATGTATTGACACAAATCGATAATGGCTCTTTTTTACCTATCGCATAAGAAACCTGAATTTCACATTTGCTAGCATAGCCATTTGCTACTAAGTTTTTTGCAATATGACGCATCATATAAGCACCACTTCTATCTACCTTGCTTGGGTCTTTTCCTGAAAAGGCTCCTCCTCCATGACAACTATATCCGCCATAGGTGTCTACTATGATTTTTCTACCGAGTTAGTCCAGTATCTCCTAAAGGTCCCCCTATTACAAATTTTCCGGTTGGATTGATATAGATATTGGTGTTTTCGTCTATCATATCTTCTGGTATGGTTTTTTTGATTATTTTTTCTACTACATCTTTTTTGATTTGTTCTTGTGAAATTTCTTCCTCATGCTGTGTAGAAATTAATATGGTTTCAATTCTTTTTGGTTTGTCGTCTTCATATTCTACCGTTACTTGTGTTTTTCCGGTCTGGTCTTAGGTAAGGAATTATTTTTTCTTTTCTTACTTCGGTTAGCTTTTTGGCTAGTTTATGTGCCATACTAATAGCATATGGCATATAGTTTTTTGTTTCTTTGGAAGCATAACCGAAACATAATTCCTTGGTCTCCAGCACCTCCTACATCCACTCCCATAGCAATATCTGGGCTTTGTTTTGTGATGTTAATATCTAGTTTACAAGTTTTAGGGTCAATGTCAATATTACTATCACCATAACCAATGTCTTCTATGGTGCTTCTTACTATTTTTTCGTAGTCAACCTCTCCTTTAAAAGTTATTTGCCCGTGCTAAGGTTATTTTATTGCAAGATGCAAACACTTCAACAGCTACTCTTGCATTTGGGTCTTGCTCTATACATTTATCTAATATGCGGTCTGCTATGGTATCACATAGTTTGTCTGGATGTCCTTCTGTTACACTTTCTGCTGTAAAATAATATTTCTTCATTTCTTTCTCCTTTTTGCTAGTTTTGTCATACATTTTTTGCCAAAAAGGTCCGTCCCTTTTGGCAACTTTTGGCAATTTTTATTCGGTTCTCAAAGCTTCTACAGGGTCCTTTTTACTTGCCATCTTAGCTGGTATTAAACCAGCAAGCATGGTTAATAGCATACTAATTACAACTAATATAACACCTGCTGTTGGTGGCACCATACAATTTACGGTTACACCTGCTAAGCTATAAATTATACTGTTGATTGGTATGGTTAATAAAATGGTTATTCCTATTCCCAATAATCCGTGATATTAATCCTACAATAAAGGTTTCGGCATTAAATACTCTGGAAATGTCTTTTTTAGAAGCTCCTATTGCTCTTAATATTCCAATTTCCTTGGTTCTTTCCAAAACAGAAATGTAGGTAATAATCCCTATCATAATAGAAGATACAATTAAAGAGATGGCAACAAAGGCAATTAATACATAACTGATGGTATCAATAATTTGGCTGACAGATTTCATCATAATTCCTACCATGTCTGTATAATTGATTACGTTTTCTTCTTTTTGATCGTCTTTTTGCTTTTGGTTATAGTTTTCAATTGCTTTAGCTATTTTATCTTTAGCATCAAAGTTTTTCGGATAAAGTTTAATGGATGTAGGTTGATTTAAGTCAACAGCTGCTAGTTTTTCTAGGTTCTTTTCATAGCTTGCCTCTTTGTTTTGGGTGTAAGCCTCCATCATTTTAGCAATTTCTTCACTACTTAAGCTAGCCATTGCCATTCTTTGCTCATTACTTAAATTTGCCATACTGTAGTTTTCTTTTTCTTCTTCTGTTGGGAATTTTAATCCTGAAAATACATTTGTTTCTTGATTTTCCTTTTGCTCTTTTACGATTTCAGCTTCATTTGATTGGTTGATTACATATTCTTTTAATTTTTTGGTATAACCAATCCCACTAGTTACGGATGTAGATGCTACACTTTCTTCGTTTTGTTTGATAATTCCTACTATTTTTATTTCTTCTGCTTCTGCTATTTTTTGTTTCATATAATCTTCGTTATCTTCTTTATTAATCCATAAACCATTTTCTTTTTGGTAGTAATCGCTATTTAATAATAGTTTGAAAGACAAGTTTAGTAATTCGTCATAGGTATAAGAGGTTTCTTCTTGTGTTTCTTCTAGTTTTTCTCCTTTTTCTACTGCTTTCCATTTTTCCTTTAACTCATCTTGATTTTTTAATCCTAAAGAATATAATGTGTAATCGTCAATTCTACCATCTTCTTTTAGAATTAATACTACCTCATTGTGCTCTTTTGGCCAATGTCCTTTTACTAAATCAAATTGTGTATCTAATAGGTTTTGATTGTCTAACATTTCAATAAAGATGTCTGTGTTGGTCATCATGGCACTTCCAAACATAGAAGCAACTGACGAGTTATTTTGGGCTTCTATCATTTCTCCCATACCAAAGGCATTCATAACAGTACTTGGATTAACTTTAATAATTTTGTCTTCTGTATTTTCTTTGTATAAATTGATTTTTAAGTTATATCCATACTCAATACTATTACTATTATTGGTAATTTCGTTGTTCCCCTCTTCTAGGTATTTTTTTAGTTCTGCTAAGTTATTATTTTCTTTTTTGTTAGAAAGGGTTGTTACCATTTCATTCATAATATCTGCTGAATAAACTTTTCCTTCTTCTTGGTTTTCCTTTTTTTCTACGGTTCCCATCATGCTTTCCATCATGCTTGACATGTCAATCGTGGATTCTTCAATATTGATAGGATAAGAAGAAAGTGTTTCTTCTTCTACTTTATTGATGTAGTTTTGCACTCCTGTAGAAATTGCTAAAATAAGGGCAATTCCTATAATTCCAATACTTCCTGCAAAAGATGTTAAGAGTGTTCTTCCTTTTTTGGTCATTAAGTTGTTTAAGCTTAAACGCAAAGCTGTGAAGAATTTCATAGAGGTTCTTCCTGTCTTTGCTTTATTTTGCTCATTTTCTTTCTCTTGCTTTGTGAATGGTTTGGAGTCATCTGTAATAACACCATCTAATATTTTTATAATTCGGCTAGAATATTTTTCAGCTAGTTCTGGATTGTGGGTAACCATGATAATTAGTTTATCTTTAGAGATTTCTTTTAAAATCTCCATAATTTGTACACTCGTTTTGGTATCTAATGCTCCTGTTGGTTCATCTGCTAAGATAATATCTGGATTGTTTACTAAAGCTCTTGCAATCGCCACCCTTTGCATTTGTCCTCCAGATAGTTGGTTTGGCTTTTTGTGGATTTGTTCTTTTAGTCCTACATCTTCTAACGCTTTTATCGCTCTATTTCTTCTTTCTTTTTTAGATACTCCTGAAATAGTTAAAGCTAATTCTACATTAGATAAGACAGTTTGGTGCGGAATTAAATTGTAGCTTTGGAATACAAAACCAATGGAATAATTTCGATAAGCATCCCAGTCTTTACTTTTAAACTTTTTGGTAGATTTTCCATTAATAATTAAATCTCCTGATGTATATTGGTCTAGCCCTCCTATGATGTTTAACAATGTAGTTTTTCCACATCCGCTTTGTCCTAAAATGGATACAAACTCATTTTTTCTAAATTCGATATCAATTCCTTTTAGAGCTTTTACTGCCGTATCTCCTGATAAATAATCTTTTGTGATTTTTTCTAGTTTTAACATTCTTTTCCTCCTTTAGGGATTTGGGGGACGTTCCTTAAAATCCCTCTTTTAGGGATTTTGGGGACACTCCTATAAAAAAATCAAGAAAAGGACTGTCCCTAAAATCCCCAAAGTGGGAATTTAAGGAACGCCCTCTTCCCCTTTAATTCCTGCTCCCTGTTTTATTTTTTAAATAATTTGTTAAATAATCCTTTGCCATTACTTTTTCGAGTGTTTGATCTTTTTCTGCTGTTGGCTATTATCATGTCTATGCTTTCTTCGTCGTCAAATGATATTACGGTTTTGCTTTGTAATTTTTGCCTTCTGTATTCTTCTTCGTCATCGTCGTAGTTGTATTCATATATGTTTTCGTATTCTTCGTCCTCGTCGTCATCTAAATAGGGACTTCTTTTAAAGCCATAAGATGGCGTGTTGTAAGCTTTGTATCCATCGTCTTCGTCATAGTCTTCTTCATAATAGTCTTGGTTGTCTTGCTCTTCTTCTTCATAGTCGTCCTCATAGTTGTTGTTATAGGTGTCTTCTTCACTATAGTCATCGTCATAATCATCATCGTCATTGGTGTAGTTATTAAAGTTATCATTGTTGCCATAATTGTTGTAATAGCTATTGTTGTAATTGTTGGAAGTGTATGGTTCTTCGTCATCATCGTCGTCTTCTTCATAACTATTGTTGTATTGATTGTATTTTTCTTCTTCATTGTCTTGCTTATAGTTATGTTCATTTTTTATTGGAGGGTTGCTTCTTGCTACTATTATAGGTTGTTGCTCGTTTTCGTATTCGTCTTCGTAGTTATCTTCATAGTTGTCGTCTTCGTCATATTCGTTGTCATATTCGTCGTCATAAGTTGTTTCTTCTTCATATGTTTCTTCTTGCAAATCTTCTTGTTGTTCTTCTTCATAGTCATCCTTGTCATATTCTTCGTTTACTAGAAAGTCATAGTCGTCTATTTTGTATTGGTGCCCAAAAGATTCGTCTTCTTCATAAGAATAGCTATCGTTGTCTTCTTCTATTTCTATTTCTTGTTCTATCTCTATTTTTTGAGGTTTTTGTTCTTCTTGGTAGTCTTCTTCATAGTCTTCTTCGTCATAAGCTCCATCTTCGTCATATTTAAATTGTTTGAAATGTTCTTCTTTTTTTACTTTTGCTACTGCTACAGGTTGTCTTTTTATTGGCTTTTCTTCTGGTTCTTCTATTTTGTATTCACTTAAGTCTTTATTGAATTTTTTAGATACTTCTTCTTGGAATACATTGTAGATGTTTTTGATTCCTTCTATTCTCCAGTAATTAGAGTTGATAACGGTTCCCATGCTGATGTTTACATTGTTGACTTCTTGCTTAAAATTCTTTTCCTTGTCTTCAATGTGTTTTAGATAGGTTTTGTTATATAATTGATTGTATCCCTTTTTGGTAGAACGATTGGTGATTTCTCTTTGGATTAGTTCATATAGTTTTTCAATTTGAATTAAGTCTAGCTCGAAATTGTTACAGGCTTCTATCATCATTTGGCTATGTATTTTGTTTCCCATGATTGCTGTCATTCTTTCATAGTCCAAAAAGCCTACTATATACTCTCTTTGGGCATTTAGAAAGGCTAATTTAACACTGGTATCTCTTAGTGTTTTTTTGTATTTGTTTAATCGAACGGTTTCGGTATCTTGCTCTGCCAGTAGCTTTTTCATTTTTTCATACACTAAAATATAACATTCTGCTTCTTTTTCAGCAATGTCAATTCTAACCTTTATGGCTCTTTTTAAGACGTCTTGATTGAAGTTTACTTTTTCACTTTTCCCGTTTTTTATCATAATTCCTAATGCTTCTTGTTTTACTTGTTCTTTTTCAAAGTTGATAAAATCTTTTAAGCTTGCTACGTCTTTTACGTCAATTTCTGCAAATTCTGCATTCATTTTTTCTAAGTATGCTATATGATTTGCTTCTCCAATTCGTCTTGCTTTTTCGCATTTGTTTCTATTTTTTTGCTTTTCTGAAAAGTCTGTTAGGTATTTTACAAATTCTGCTCTTATTTCTCTTAATTTTTCGTTGTTTTTTTCTAGGGTTCCGTTCTATTTGCTTTAATTTAATTTCTAATACTTGAGCATCTTCTCCTAATTCGGTAAATAGCATTGCTCTTTCTTCTTCTAGTTTCTTGTTATCTTTGTATATTTTTTCTTGCTCTTGTTGCAAATTTTCTATTTCTTTTGCTGTGTCATCAAATTCTTGTATTACTTCTAACTCTTTTTCTGTTACAACTTGATATTCTTCAATTTCATGGATTAGCTCTTGGTAATTTTCATTGTTTTTCTTTAAGTTGAATTCTTTGTTCAGTTTTAGGATTTTTTCCATATATCTTTCTAAAACAATAGCGCTTCTTTCATACATGTTGTTCTAACCTCCAAAATTTACATTCAAACCTTATTTATCCTTCTTTTGTTAGTTTTCTTTTTTCAATTTGGTATATGGCAAAAGCTATTATCATTCCTATACCTGCTGTTATGAATTGTGTTGTTCCCATTGCTACTTGTAGGTTATCTACTAATTTTGCTGGGAAAATTTTAAATATGTTTAGTAATTCAAAACTTCCAAAAATCACAGCTACTTTTATTAAAATTCCTATTATTCCGAGCTAAAAAGTAATTTTTGTTTTTCCCTAGCAATATCATTTTATAAGCATAAATTAAAGTAAAGTTTCCTAGCCAAATAGCAGGTATCATGTATATCATATAAATAGATGCTGTTCCAAATATTGTTCCACTTACTACTGTAGAAATACTTGGCATGGTTATGACTCCAACTATTTTTTTCCAGTCTTTTATATTAATAGCGCAAATAATGAAAGCGGTATTTACAATAGACCCCACTATTAATTGTGAATTAGCTGTTATGATACTTTCTGCTCCAAATATGGCTTTAATTAATTGGGCTAAAAAAGTTGGAGCTAAAAAAGCTATTAGCCCTATTATAATTGTTTGTATTATCTCTATTTTTGAGGCAAAATTATAGATTGTTTTATTCATTATATTTTCTTTTTCCATTTTTTATATCCTTCTTTCTATTTCGGCACTTCTATTATACCTGAAAAAAGAGAAAAAGTCTATAGTTAGACTCTTCTTTTTCTAATTTTTATATTCTATTTCATAAAATTCGTTTTTGCTATATTCTTTTGGTTTTAGTCCTAATCTTGTTTTCATGTAACTAACTAACCCTAAAGTAGTAATTAGCAATATAATTCCAATTAAAATCATACTGTTTGTTGTATTAGTTACTTGCAATAAATAAGAGCCTAAAAAAGCTATTATAGCTCTAAACACATTTCTACTAATGGCATTTACAGCATAAATTTGTGGTAATATACTTTTGTTGGCAAAATTCCCTAAGTATCTTGTTGATAGTACTCCACTCATTCCTTCTGCAAAATTAATTATCACAAAACAGGTAATTATAATTGTTAATGTAATTCCAAAATGACTTCTAAATATCCCTGCTAATCCTGCTATTAGTATAGAAAATGTTATCATAAATAAGATCGTGGATAAGGACTTATTTCTAAAATAGTTATGGAATCTCATTTGATTTTTGGAACCTACTGATGCAGCAAAACTCATAATGGCAGCCACCATAGTAATAGCTTGTTCTGGTGTAGCAATATCAACTAGCAAACTGGCACGATAAGTTGTCATTAAGCAAAGACTTCCCCAAACAATTCCTGAATATAAAAATAAACTTCTTAATCTTTGTGATTTTGTTATAAATCTTACACCTTCTACTAGTTCTTTTATGTAATTTGCTGTTTGTTTTTCAGTCTGGCTTTCTTCTATTTCTTCAAATCCTAATGATATGAAAGTAGCTAACAATGCAAAACATAGGCTTCCTATCATAGGAATATATGGATTTATCACATATAAAAATCCAGAAACAACATAGGTAATAGCATTTAATAGGTAATAATCTTTTGTTCCTTTTCCTTCTAATTTAGAAAAAATTTCTCCTTGTTTTGTTGTCTTTGGAATAGAATATTGAATAAGAGTTCTATCTGCGATGTCTTTTAATGAAAAAGAAATAGCACTTATTAATTGAGAAAAAATAAGCATTTTTAAGTTTTTACATGTCATAATCAATATTACAAATAAGCAATTAAATACATTGGCTAGGATTGTACATTTTCTAGTTCCTATTTTATCAACTATTATACTTGCTGGTATTTGAAAAATAATCATAAATACGGCATAAAAAGCTTCTCCTAAAACAACATTTGCACTACTTATATTTTTTACTTGTGTTAAAAATATAAAACTAATTGCATAATAAAAAATCAAATCATATGATATGGCTCTATAGAGTGAATATATTTTCATATTTTGTTTTCTTTTTCTTGTTGTTTGTATTTCTTCCTTCATTGGTATTTTTTTCTCCTTCGTATTATTTTATGGTTTTATGACTAAAAGTTTAATAACTACAGTTTAGTCATTTTTAATAAATTCTACTATTTGTTCAGCTAATTCTTGTTCTTTTTCTTGATAACTATGATTTGCTCCCTCTATATAGTTGATGTCTTTGTTAGGATTATTTAGGGCTTTTGTTACAATGCTAACTAGTTCTTCTGCTTGTTGTAATATCATTTCTTTCACATTTCCCCATCTCATAAATAAAGGTATATCAATGTTATTTAGTCGTTTTAACGCAAGGTCCTTACCAAAGTTTGCAAAATCAATTTCTTGATTATCACGGGCATATCGTAAAAAGGTTTTAACGCTTACGGGATGGATAAAGGCTTGTTTTGGCATTAATTCAAGACTTTTTCCTTCTTTTTCTTTTTCTTCTGCTAACTTTAGGTATTTTGTAAAGTCTTCTTTTAGGTGTATTTTTAAGGCTTTTGGGATGTCTACTAGTGAAAGTAAAATAATTCCTTTTATGTTTTTTAGTATGCTATCATTTTCTTCTTTTAATTCATGGTAGGTATATACAATATAAGCTGTTCCTGCTAGCTTTTTTTCTTTTTTTCCATCAATGGTTTTTTCTATATATTTTACAATTTCGCTTCCCCTGTTGTTGAAGCAAAAATAATCTATTCTGGCTTTGTTTACTTCTTTTGCAATTATTTCTTCTCTTTGTTTTAAACAATTGCTTGTCATTCCATGTACGGATAAAATGACTTTTTTTGCCTGGTCTATTGTTTTTTTATCTTCGCTTTCATAAATAATTCCATTAAGTTTCATGCCATCAGTTGCTAAGAAATTTACTTTTTTCATTGGTTTTTCACTCCTTTTGGCGTGTTCTGGGACAGACACTACTCTAAAACAAAAAAAGAGTAAATCTGTAAGCCGGGTTCTGTCTTTTAAAATAGCCATTTATCTAGGACATATATTGCTATATGCCTCAAGCCACGCAATTCAAGAAGGCGCCGAGCAGGCTTAATCTTCTTTTTTAGGTGTTGCTCCAGATGGGGTTTACACTGACCCACTATGTCACCATAGTGGCGGTTGAGCTCTTACCTCACCTTTTCACCCTTACCAAGCAATAAAACTTGGCGGTTATTTTCTGTTGCACTTTCCTTAAGGTCACCCTTACTAGACGTTATCTAGCATCTTTGCTCTATGGAGCCCGGACTTTCCTCTCGTAATTCCTTTCGAAATTTACCAGTGACTATTCAATTTACTCTTTTGCTATTATATCACATGGTGAAAAAAAAGTCCACTAAGAATTTTAATGCTTTTCTAATCATTCCATATTTTTTTGCTTTCCCTCTATCGTATGTAACTTCTTTTTTGCTACGATTGCAAATCGACCATCTTCTTGGCTATATTCACAAGTTGAAAGAGTTAATAATTGTTCTCCATATTGTGCTGTAATTCCTGTATCATAAATACTTGATTTTTTAGCATTTGATACAAATTCATTATATTCTTCTTCGTTATTTGCATTAACAAAGTAATAATATCTAAACACATTCTTTTCATTTTTATAATATACACGTGAAAGGAATACTGCTATTATTTCATATTCGCAATCTTCTTTTGTTGTT
>CAOKJE010000033.1 GCA_948468505.1 uncultured Clostridium sp.
TGACTGATGGAGATTTAAAAACTACAGAAAGTTATCGTAATATACCAATGACACCAAGATTAAAAGAAATGTTACTAAATTTGAAAAGAGAAAAAATGAATAATTTACAATATGGACAGGAATGGGATAATAACGAATATGTATTTTTAAATACAATAGGAACACCTTATGTTCCAGAAAGATTAACAAAAAAGATTACAGAATTTATTAAAAAGCATAAATTAGAACACATGACAATTTATGGATTTAGACATTCTTTTGCAACTTTAATGAGTGAAAAAGGTATGGATAAAGAAGTTTTACGAGAATTAATGGGACATGCCGAATTTGAAACTACAGATTTTTACTATATTCATGTATCAGAAGAACGAAAGAAAAAAGAATTTGAAAGAGTAAATTTTGAGCAATTTCAGGGGAAAACAAAAAATGCTGAAAGTCAGTCTACACAAGTGAAAAGATACGTTTTGAAGAAAAAGTCTCAAAAAAAGAAAAGAGTTCTCAAATTAGCTTGAGAACTACCATTTAAGCAATGGTGTACCCGGAGGGATTCGAACCCCCGATCTGCAAGTTCGTAGCCTGCCATTCTATCCAGCTAAACTACGGGTACATATAAAAATATGCTTTTGGTATGAAATTTATATTAAGGGGAATTTCAGGGGAAACCTTTTGGATTATGTCCTTGAAATCCCTAAATATCAATATTTATAAGTTTGTGGGTGTGTGTTTCGTAGCCGAACACTCTATCCAACTAAGCTACTAGTGCATACTATATTATTATAACTGCTATTAAGTTAATTTTCAAGTAAAAAACAAAAAAAGTTAAAAAAATTCAAAAAAAATCTTGCAAAATCATTTCGAATGTGTTATGATATATAAGTCTTAATTAACAAAAGACACATATCGAGGCGTAGCGCAGTTGGTAGCGCGCGTGGTTTGGGACCATGAGGTCGCAGGTTCGATCCCTGTCGCCTCGACCACTCTTTTATAGAGTAAAACATAAGGATAGCAAGGAATACAAAACTTGCTATTTTTTGTTTTTGTTTTAAAAAGTGACGAAAAAGTGACGGATTTTTAAAATTAAGAAATAAGATTGAAAAACATTGTGGCGGAAAGACTTTTTATATTTGAAATTTTATGTAAAATATGCTATAATATGACTAGACTCTACAAGAGTACTAATTGAAAGAAGAGGTAAAACAATATGAAAGTTATGAATCAACCTGTACCAAATGGATTTGAAGTTTATGCAACTAAAAATGGAGTATTTATAACCAATAACAACGATGGAAAAGTATTCAAATGGATATCTACCTGTAACTTATCTAGTAATGGTATCGACAGCAATGGAAATATTAGCAGATATGGGCGTCGGAGTTTCGACGGATGTTTCAATGTTTTAGTAGACGGTAGCTATCAAGACCCTGAGACGAAAAAGTTTGAGAAAATAGCTAAAAAACATGAAGGATTTTATATTTCCGTGGAGAAACAAAAACCGTGCTATAAGTTAGAAGCTGACAAATATGCTAAGAATTATTTAGCAGGAACAACTGATGCTGAATCGTTATTACCTAGTGGAGGGGCATTCGACTGTATGTATCAAGATATCTATCAAAGATTCCGTAGACATGTGTTAAAACATCAAAGAGTAGGTGAAACACCATATAAAGCTTGGAATCGAATTGCAGACGCAGAGAAGGCAAGGTTTTTGAAAGAGGGAATCTATGGGATAAAAGGTTTAATGGATCATAAACATGAACATACATCAGAATGTGTAGGAACATGCTGTGCATATCGTGGAGAATTTAGAATGATACTTATCAGCTATGACCATGAAGAGGAACGAATTGATCCTAGATATGTTTCTTGGTGTTTAGGTTCAAGAAACTTCTGTCATCCAAACTGTGCGAACTTGGGATATCGAATTATGATACTTCCAAAGTAAACCTCATAATGAAACGAATGATTTTTTCGTTTCACCTTAATTAAATTTAAGGATAAACCAAAGAGAAGCGGAAATTATAACCGCTTCTCATATCATTTTATATGAAAAAAATGTTTATAGATTAATTTTAAATGTTAGCAATTCTTAGTATTTTCTCATTATACAGATTTGGCATGTAGGAAAGTGTCCATTTTATCAGCAACTTCTTTGAAACCATTATCAAAGAAATGTGAATAAATACTATGTGTTATTGATATGTTTGAATGTCCAGCTCTTTTACTTATAATTTGTGTTTGTATTCCACTACTTATTTGTAAAGATATGCTCGTATGTCTTAATCCATGAAAAGTAATATCTTTCAAGTCATATTTCTTGATAATATGTTTTAATATCTTATATGGTCTATCTGGGTGCATATCTTCACCATAATCTGTTGTAAAAACTCTAGTTGAATTTTGCCATTTGTTGCCCAATAAAAGCCTTTGTTTGTCTTGTTCAGCTTTATATTTCTTTAATACTTGAATGGTCGTAGGTGTAATATATACAACCCTATTACTAGTATCTGATTTAGTTGTCTTTTCAAAAGTACCATATCCAGAAACATATTGAGTTGCTTTATTGATATTTATAGTGGATTTTTCAAAATCTACATCGTCCCATGTAAGTCCTGTTAATTCTCCACGTCTACAACCACTATCTAAAGCTAAGAATATAACTGCTTGATATTTGATAGGTTCTTTTTGTAATACTTCAATTAATTTTTCAACATCTTCTGGAGAATAACATTCAATTTCTTTTTTATGAACTTTTATAGGTGTAACATTTTGATTAGGATTGTTATATAAATATCCCCATTTAATAGCACTATTTAATATTTCAGATACTAAAGTATAGTGATGTTTGATTGTTTTTTCTGCATAGCCTAATTCTTCTTTTCTTTTTACTTTGCACGTTCTTAACTCGTTGTAAAAATCTTCTAATATCTTAACATTTAAGTCTTTAACTTTTACATGACCTATACAATGACCTATGTTTTTACAATACCTTTGATATTCTTGATATGTCTTAATTCCAATGTTGCCTTTTTTAGATTTTAGCCATTCGTCAATCAGTTCTTGCATAGTCATAGCATTTTTTTTGACATAGGTATTGTTCTTTAATTGTATTTTTAGTTCGTTTTCACGCAATACCGCTTCTTTTTTGCCACCGTAAAAGGTTTCTATGTGTCTTATTCTTTTGTTTCCATTGCAGCCTATGGGTATGTCTATTTTGTACTTTTTATTTTTTATGATTTCTTGTACTGCCATTTTTTACACCTTCTTTCTTCAAATACCAATTTTCATTATCTTTTAGCCATTGTTTAAAATCTTCTAATGATATAACTTTATTCGTACATAATTGTTTTTGTTTTTGTGCATTTGATACCCAATTTTTAAATCTGTTTTCTATATCTGGAATATGCTTATTTCTTTGTTTTTTAGCATTTTGTGTTTTATAAGCATTTCTATATGTTTTTGTTATTTCATCATTTTGTAATTTTATTTCGTAAGAAAGTTCTTTACAAGTTTTTCCGATTTTTATAAATGTTGTCACAATATTTCTCATTTGATTTTGATTTTGTTATGAAATATTTACCACAATTATCGCATTTGTTTATATGAATTTTTCTTTCAATAATTTTTAATACTTCAAACATTGATAGATTTATTAAACTGTCAACAGTAAAAAATTCTTTAAAAAAATAACTATTATCTTTTATATCTATTTTAGGTAAAATTTTATATCCCATACTTAAGGAAGATGGAAATATTTCGTTGATTATATTAATTGAAGAAATTTCATTATTAAAAAAAGATTCTAAAAAAACTTTATATAAGTTTATATAAGTACCTATATATGGAACAAAACCAAAAAATATTTCTTTCATGGTGCTTTCATTATTAGGGTATTTTCCATAATGTTTTTGGTATAAAATGTCTATTTCCATGTCTTTATATAAATCACTAAAAAAATTTTCATAATTCTCACTAGAATTAAGTTGCTTTAATAAATCAATGACTAAATTATTCAATAGTATTGAAAATGGTTCACCATATTCTTTTTTTGTTGATTTGATTATATTCACTATAAATTCAATAGGTTCTTGATTTTTAGAATTTTCTATTTTATTAGCCCATATATGTAAATCATAATTAAGTATATTAACAGATAATTCTCCTATATCTAATACGGGAAATTCTCCTTCTTCATTTTGGTTAATAAAATAAAATTTGTTATCTTTTTCATCGTGATTTCCTAAATAGAAAGAAAGTTCAATTGCTTGTATATTGCTAAAATTCATATAAATCTAGCAGAGGAAAGAAATATAACAATTAATAAAGTATCAACATTGTCAGGATTACCACATACAACATTATTATCATTTATGAATGAAGAAACACATGATCCAAGAATTTCTACGTTGCTACATATCTGTGAAGCTTTTGATATATCGTTAAATGATTTTTTCAAAGATAATTTATTCGATGAAGTAAAATCAGAATAAGAGGTATAAAATGAAATTAGAAAATGCTATTAGGATAAGGATAAATGAATTGGTAGATAAAAATAATATAACAATAAACAAGGTTTCTACATTAGCAGGATTGACACATACAACATTGTTATCATTTATGAATAAGGAAACACATGATCCGAGAATTTCTACATTGTTACATATATGTGAAGCATTTAATATTGAATTAAAAGACTTTTTTAATTGGCCAGTATTTGAAAATGTAATAGATGAAAAAGATAATAATATTTGATAAAAATATTTCTTTACAAGTAAAATGAATTAATATATAATAAGCCTATCCTTATTCAAGGAAATCTTGAAGAAAGGAGGGCAAACTCAAGATGACAGCTTTCGATTTAATCTTTTTTCTAATAATCTTGTTATTAGGCAAGAATTGGGGAAAAGATGAAGACAGGTAGAAATACCGAGAGTGGCAAAGGTCAGCCACTCTTTATTTTTTTACATAAAAAAAGAGATATGCGGTCAACATATCTCGGGCAACTCGATTGCTTTCGATTCGACTTGCTTAAGCTATAATTATTATAGCATACATTTTTATTATATGTCAAATTTTAAAAAAGTATTCTTGAAAATATCTATTTAGTGCTTAATTTTAAACAAAAAAACAGGTGACGGATTGGTGACGAAAAAGTGACGAAAGTTAAAAAAAGCTAAAATAATGCAAGATATTTCAAAACAACAAAAAGCAACGAAATATAGATATTACAACGCTTTGAAACAATTTGCAATATTTTAAAACAAGTGTTCTATCACATTCGATCCCTGTCGCCTCGACCATGTATTATAGAAACATAGGAAGTCCAACCTTAAATAGGGACATAAAAGAAAAGACTTGGAGAAATTTCCAAGTCTTTTTAATAAATAGAAGAAAAAACAATGAATACCTTAGAAATTATTTTAAGTAACAAAGAGTATATACAAGACTTAATAACAAGAAGTACATACCATTCAAATGCTAGTCTAAAAAAGAAACCTTAAAAGGTTTCTTAAAGCATTCCTTCTTATTTATCCGCTGTTTTATTCTCAGATTTCTTAGTATTCTTAGCAATTTCAGTAGTATTTCTACAAATTACTAGTAAAATCAAAGAAAACTCATAACCAATTCTCACAAGAAGATTTCCTAAAAGTAAAGATACCAAGAAAAGTAAGAAATTAGTTCCTATCAAAACAAAAGAAGACAAAGTAACATATAAAGCAACAATTAAATAAGTAATCTTAAGTAAAGTCTCCAAAAACATCTTCTTAAAAGATAGGAAATCATAAACCCAGCCAAGAAAACCAGTAAACTTCCCTTCATTTTTTTTACTCAAAAATAGAAAATAAATTAAAATGCCACCTACAACAGCTAAGATTAAAGAAACGATAATCCATACAGAGCTTCCAATAGCGCTGTTTAAAGATGTAACACCATAACCTTTTGTACTATACATAGTAATTCCTCCCTCTTTTATTTTCCATAATCTTATCATAACCTACAAAATTCGTCAATTTTCCAAAGGAAAATTCTTAATAAAATCTTAGAAACTATCTTTAAATAGACAATTAATAGTTACTACATTACTATTAAGCTAAAAACAAAAAAATGAGTCTAAAATATAAAAAAAGAACTAGATTACGTGATTTTAAGCAGAAATCTAGTTCAATAAACAAAAAATAAAGCATATAAATATATGATTTATTAAGGAAATTGTAGCAAAAAAACGGCTACAAGTCAATAAAAAACAAGAAAAAAGTAAAAAAGATAGGCCATTTACCCATATGAAAAATAAATCTTCCCAAAAACAAATCAATCATCTGGGATAGAAAAAGTCTCCAAATCCTTGAAAGCAGGGTCATACAAATTTTTACCACGAAAATCAAAACGAGAACCATGGCAAGGACAATCCCAAGACTTATCCACATCATTCCAAGAAAGCAAGCAACCGTAAATGAGTACAAAAAGGTTTAACAGCATAAATTTTTCCATCAGGAGATTTATAAATACCAACCTTTTGATTATGAATTTCAATAATACTACCGAGAATTATTGCTAATTTCATCAAAATCCATATTAGCAGCCCTAAACTTATCTAGCACCAATGAATTAGTAGACTGAACCAACACATTTTTCATTTCATCTCTATTTTTAATTGGTTTTAAACGAGAAGGCTTAAACAAATAAGCATATTTATTAACCTTGCCACAAATTTTATCCGTAATAATATTAGCAGCAACATTAGATAAAGACATACCCCACTTTTTAAAACCAGTACCAACAAACACATTAGGCATAGAAGAGCAATAACTGCCAATATAAGGGATTTTATCTAAAGAAACACAATCACGTGTATTCCATCGATACAAAACCTCACAATTAGGATAAAACCTTTTGGCCTCTTGCTCTAAAATACCATAAGTATCTTGAAAGCAAGAAGGTTGACCAGTTTTATGGTCGCCACCACCAATTAAAAGCAACTCTTTTCCATTGCACTTAGCCGTTCGGTACGAAAAAGTAGGACTAGAAGGATTAATATACATTCCCTTAAAAAGCGTCTTTTTTGTATCCACAGCAATCAAGTAAGAAGTAGATTGATACATCTTCAAAAAATAAAAACCGTGGAAAATTAACAAAAGGATAATGACTAGCCATAATCACATACTTAGCCGTAACCAAGCCTTTAGAGGTAGAAACCTGGCACAAATTATCCTTCCTTTGTTCCACATTCGTTACCACTGTATTCGTATAAATCTTACCACCACGTGAAACAATACAATTGCATAAACCATACAAATATTTCAAAGGATGAAACTGAGCTTGATTTTTAAAACAAATAGCACCCTCAACCTCAAAAGGAAGCCCCGTCTTTGTAACAAATTCAGTAGGAAACCCAAGAGACTCCACAGCCTTAACCTCTTTTTTTATCTTACCAAGCTCTGTTTTTTTAGTTGTATATACATAACTATTTTGATATTCAAAATCACACTTAATTTTTTCACAATCAACAATACTTTTTATATTTTGGATTGCCTCTTCATTTGCCTCCAAATAATTAGCAGCAAACTTTTTTCCATAAGAAGAAATCAAATAATCATAAAACAAATTATGCTGACTAGTAATCTTAGCCGTAGTATGACCCGTAGTTTTCTCACCAACACCATCCTTTTCAAGCACAGTTACTTGAAATCCCAAATTACTTAAATAATAAGCACAAGAAAGACCAAAAATACCAGCACCTACAATACATACATCAGTTTTAATATCTTCATTTGGAAAATCAGGAAAATCTTTTTGTCTTTTTGAAAAATCTAACCATAAAGAATTCATATTGTACCTCCTTAAAAATAGTATAACCAAAATTTAGGAATAAATTATAAAAAAACTGGAAAAATAAATAATAGTATGATAAAATAGCACCAGGATTTGAGGGACGTTCCTTAAAATCCCGGTTAAAAGAAAGGGAGGATAAAAAATGGGAGAAGAACTAAGAAAAAAACTTTTCAACCCAAAAGAAAACGGTTGGAATAGTGTAGACGAAATCAAAAAAGAAAAAATTTTTGAACTATCTAAAAACTATATGAACTTTTTAAATGTAGCAAAAACAGAAAGAGAATTTATCAAAGAAGCAAGAAAAATGGCAGATGCCAATGGATACAAAGACATGATGGAATTTGAAACATTAAAACCAGGAGACAAAGTATATTTCGTAAATCGTGGCAAAAGCATGTATCTAGCAATTATAGGAAATGAAAGCATCGAAAACGGAATGCACATCATTGGTTCACACGTAGACTCTCCAAGATTAGACCTAAAGCCAAACCCATTATATGAAGAAGGAGGATTTGCTTATTTTAAAACCCATTATTATGGAGGCATTAAAAAGTACCAATGGACCACCATTCCACTAAGTCTTCATGGTGTAATAGTAAAAGCAAATGGAGAAAAAATTGAAATCAACATAGGAGAAGACGAAAATGACCCTATTTTCACCATCACCGATTTATTACCACACTTAGCGCAAGAGCAAATGGAGAAAAAATTAAAAAATGGAATAGAAGGAGAAGACCTAAACTTACTAATTGGAAGTATTCCATACCAAGACGAAAAAGTTAGTGAAAAAGTAAAATTAAATATTTTAAATCTTTTGAACCAAAAATATGGCATTACAGAAATCGACTTTACTAGTTCAGAACTAGAAATAGTACCAGCCTTTAGAGCAAGAAGTTTAGGATTTGACGAAAGCATGATAGCAGCCTATGGGCAAGATGACAAAGTATGTGCTTACACATCACTTGCTGCCATGATGGAACTAAAACAAGTAAAAAACACAGCAGTTTGTATCTTAGCAGACAAAGAAGAAATAGGAAGTATGGGAAACACAGGTATGGAATCTCATATGTTTGACTTTTTCGTTTCTGAAATATTAAACAAATTGCAAATCAACAAACCAAACCTATTAGATAAAGTATTTTGTTTTTCAAAAATGCTATCATCTGACGTAGATGCAGGATTTGACCCAATCTATAGTTCCGTATCAGACAAAACAAATGCAGGATTCTTAGGAAAAGGAATTGCCTTAGTAAAATACACAGGAGCAAGAGGAAAATCAGGGGCTTCCGATGCTAATGCAGAATATGTAGCTTGGGTAAGAAATGTTTTAGAAAAAAGCGATATTAAATATCAATTAACAGAACTAGGAAAAGTAGATATCGGCGGAGGCGGAACCATTGCCTATATTCTAGCCAATAAAGGAACGGATGTTATTGATTGTGGTGTACCAGTTTTATGTATGCATGCACCTTATGAGGTAACTAGCAAGTATGATGTTTATTCTGCTTATGAAACTTACAAAGCATTTTGGAAAGAATAGAAGACCAAAATTGCCAAGAGGGACAGACCTTTTTGGCAATTTTTTATGTCATTTTTATAAAAGTTTATCTATTTTTTCTAAAGTAACTCCCAACTGCTAACAGTCTGTAATTGTATAACAGACTGTAACTTGCTGGTCCCCCCGAATGTTACTTTATAAAAAATAGATAAACTTTCATTTTAAAAGATAAAAGCTACAAAAATTGCCAAAAAGGTCTGTCCCTCTTGGCAATCTTGGCAAAAAGCTAATCTAAATTCTGTAGCAAATCAAGTACAGAGCTAATAAAATCCTTTTTCTCATCTGAAAGAGAAGAAAGTTTTTCTGTAATTTCTATATTTTTAGCAGCTTCATTATTTGTAATAAAAGGCGCATAAATCGTATTAGGCGTAATTCCTAGAATATTCATATAATTAATCAAAGTTTGTGTTTTTACACCATTATTTCCATTTTCAATTCTAGAAATATATTTTAAAGAAATGCCTAATTTTTCGGATAATTGTTCTTGTGTTAATTTATTTTTTATACGAAAATCTCGTAATATCTTACCAAAATTTTTATCAATATCGGCCTTAAATGCGGAACTCATTTCGTACCTCCATACAATCCAAAATAATAATCTTAGTATACCAATCCCTTGAAAATAGTGGAACACATTAAAACTGCAACAGCTATGAAATTTAATGGCACTAAAATTTCAAAAAAAGCTTGAATTTACACAATAAATATGATATTATGTACAAAAATAAAGTATCACTGTTAGTATTACCGAAAAATATCAAAGATATTCATGGTAGCAAAAAATAAAGAAAAGGGATGTTGAACATGATAAACGATGAAAAGTATATAACCTTTTTAAAAAGGATAATAGCCTGTATTAGCTATGGTGACTATTATTCCGTAAAAGAATTATCAATGTTAGAATTAGAAAGAATGGAAAAACAAATGAAAA
The DNA here is from genome assembly GCA_948468505.1 of uncultured Clostridium sp. Classification (GTDB taxonomy): domain Bacteria; phylum Bacillota; class Clostridia; order TANB77; family CAG-508; genus CAG-269. The sequence continues at coordinate 10,317 of CAOKJE010000033.1, forward strand.
ATCAAGAAAAATCGAAATAAACAGAAATTTTCTTGGTTTTTTTTAACATTTAAGATATAATAAAATTAATATATATCAAAAAGGTTGAAAAAGAAAAAAGGAGGTACCAATGATAAGAAAATTAAAAGAAGAAGACATAACCAAAGTAATGACCATATGGACAAAAGGAAACTTTAAAGCACATGACTTCATCGAAAAAGACTACTGGTTAGAAAACTTTAACAAAGTAAAAAACGAATATTTACCAAAAGCCGATACCTTTATCTATATAGAAGAAGACCAAATAAAAGGCTTCATCAGTATCATGGAGGGAGAGTATATCGGTGCATTATTTGTAAAACACGATTTTTTAAGACAAGGAATCGGAAGAAGATTATTAAACTACTGCAAAGAAAGATATAACCACCTAACATTAAAAGTATATGAAAAAAATATAAATGCCACACTTTTTTATGTAGCAATGGGCTTTAAAAACAAAGAAATCAAAATAGACGAGCAAACTCGGAGAAAAAGAATATGTTATGGAATGGAAAAAAGAATTCAAATAAAGAAAAGTAAAAAGCACGAAATGCCAAAAAAGCAACTTCGTGTTTTTACTTTTCTGCCAAAAACCTCCATTGCTTTTTAAAATACTAGCCTTTATAATAAAACTAGAGGTGAGTATATGAGAATCATAAAAACAAAAGGGGAAAAACTACTAAAAAAAGAATTAAAAGGAGACTTCAAATTCTTCTTAAAAGAAGTCAACTTAAACCCTAAAAGCAAAGGATATGGGTTAATCAGAGACAAAAGCAATCTAGCACCTGAAATTGCCAGCATTGCATCAGTAGGATATGGACTAGCAGCATTGGTAATTGGAGTAGAAAGAAAATGGTTAAGCCTTCCAGAGGCATACAATAGAGCAAACAAAACATTAGACACATTTATAGACCATATGGAGCAAACACAAGGTTTTTTCTATCATTTTATCAATATGGAAACAGCTAAAAGAGAATGGAATTGTGAAGTTTCCATCATAGATACAGGAATTTTCATTTGTGGTGCCATATTAGCAGGAGAATATTTCAAAGGGCAAGTAAAAGAAAAAGCAGACAAGCTATACAAAAACATCAATTGGGAATGGTATCGTGACAAAGACGTAAACCAATTTTATATGGGATATTCACCAGAAGAAGGATTTTCAGGGCATTGGGACATGTATGCTGAGCAATTAATGTTATATGTATTAAGTGTTGCATCACCAACCCATCCAGTTGATACAAGTATTTATAAAGACTTTCAAAAACCTGTAGCAGATTATCAAGAAATAAAAAATATCATTTATACTTATTGTGGAGCCTTATTTACCTATCAATATTCTCATGCTTGGATTGACTTTAGAAATAGAAAAGACAAAATGGGAATAGATTGGTTTGAAAACTCTGTAAAAGCAACACTTGCCAATCGAAAATATTGCATAGAGCACAGTAGTTACCCGAAACGTCCCCATTTAAACCCGGAACCAATGGGGACATACAAAACATATGGAGAAAACTCTTGGGGATTAACAGCATGTGTTGGACCAAAAGGATATTCAGGTGAATTTGGAGCCAAGCCAGCTAATAGTCAACTAAACGGAAATGATGGTACCATCTCGCCAAGCGGAGCAGCAGGATCTATTGTATTTACACCAGAGCTTTCAATACAAGCATTAGAATATTATTACAATCAATTTCCTAAATTATGGGGCAAATATGGCTTCAAAGATGCGTATAATCTAGATTGTGGAAAACCATGGTATGCTAAGGAATGTATAGGAATTGATAAAGGAATTTCTATGTTAATGATTGAAAACTACTTATCAGGCTTGATTTGGAAATATTTTATGAAAAATGAATACATACAAAAAGGTTTAGAAAAATTAGATATACTACCAAAAAAGCAGGAGGTAGAAAAGGTATGAAACAGGAAAAGTTATTAGATTTATTAAATCAAATGACTTTAGAAGAAAAAATAGGGCAATTAGTACAAGTGGCACGGAGAAGTATTTTTGATGGAAGAGGTAGATGCTGTAACTGGACCATTAAAGGATTTAAATCTATCAAATGAAATGTTATACAACGTAGGCTCTATTTTAAATGTAGTAGGAAGTGAAAAAATTAGAAAGATACAAGATAAATATTTAGCAAAAAGTAGATTAAAAATACCACTTTTATTTATGGCAGATGTTATTAATGGTTATAGAACGGTTTTCCCGATTCCTATTGCACAAGGCTGTTCTTGGGATACAAAAGTAATTTATGATGCTACCAAAATATCGATAAAAGAAGCGGGAGCAGCAGGAGCCAATGTGAACTTTTCGCCCATGGTTGACTTAGTTCGTGACTCAAGATGGGGAAGAGTTATGGAATCTGTGGGTGGAGAAGACCCTCACTTAGGAGAAGTATTTGCCAAAACTATGATAGAGGCTTATCAAGGCAAGAATATTGCAAAATTAGGAAATGCAGCAGCCTGTGTTAAGCACTTTGCAGCCTATGGTGCCGTAGAAGGAGGAAGAGATTACAACACAGTAGACATGAGCCAAAGAGAATTTAGACAATATTACTTGCCTGCCTATCAAGCAGCCATCCAGCAAGGAGCAGAAATGATAATGACCTCTTTTAATACTATAAATGGTGTACCAGCAACGGTTAATCAATGGCTATTACAAGACTTATTAAGAAAAGAATTAGGCTTTCAAGGAATTGTCATTTCAGACTATTCTGCCATTGAAGAAACTATCTATCATGGAGTTGCCAAAGACAAAAAAGAAGCAGCCTACAAAGCAATCATGGCTGGTGTAGACATTGACATGATGTCTAACGTATATGCTAAGTTTTTAAAAGAATTAGTAGAAGAAGGAAGTGTTCCAGAAGAAAAAATAAACCAGTCGGTCTTAAGAGTTTTGACTTTAAAAAACAAATTAGGATTATTCGAAAATCCTTATGGAAATACCGATAAAAAAAGAGAAGAGGAAATATTAAAAAGTAAAGAAAACTTAGAAGTAGCAAGAAAAACAGCGGCAGATACCTTTGTTTTACTAAAAAATGAAGAGCAAGTACTACCTATAACCAAAGGTAGCAAAATTGCATTAATTGGACCATATGCAGACAACATAGCAATCCTTCGGGTCATGGTCGATGTTTTCTGATAAATCTAAAATACCAACCTTAAAAGAAGTACTAGAAAACAGATTAGGACGTGAAAACATATTATATGCCAAAGGAAGTGAAATATTAAAACAAAAAGAAATCAACGAAATTTTAGCAGCAGATGGTGGAGATATCATACACATTGAAAACGAGAAAGAAAAAGAAAAGCAATTATTACAAGAAGCAATAAAAGTGGCTAAAACAGCGGATATCATAGTTTTAGCAATAGGAGAACATTATAGACAAAGTGGAGAAGCTTGCTCAAGAGCGAATATTGAAATTTCTTCTATCCAACAAAATTTATTAAATGAACTTGCCAAGCTAAATAAGAAAATCATTACCATTTTATTTAATGGAAGACCTTTAGTACTAAAGCATGTAGCCCAAAAAAGTGATGCCTTATTAGAGGTATGGTTTCCAGGAACAGAAGGAGCAAATGCAATAGCAGATGTCATTTTAGGAAGAGTCAATCCTTCTCGGAAAACTAACGATGAGTTTTCCTCAAGCTACAGGACAATGCCCGATTTATTATAATCACTATAACACAGGAAGACCACATATAAAAAATACTCGTTATGTATCTCGTTATCAAGATATTCCAACCGAAAGTTATTATCCTTTTGGGTATGGATTATCTTATTCCAAGTTTGAATATACAAATTTGAAGTTAAGTCATATACAAATAACAAAGGAGGCACCAATTATTGTAACAGTTCAAGTAAAAAATAATAGCGAGGTAGCGGGAAAAGAAGTGGTGCAACTGTATATTCAAGATTTAGTGGCAAATAGTGTTAGACCAGTTAAGGAATTGAAGGCATTTAAAAAGATGCATTTTGAGCCTTGGGAGGAAAAGAAGGTTTCTTTTGAAGTTACGGTAGATATGCTTAAGTTTTGGAATGAAAAGCTAGAGTATGGGGCAGAGACAGGAGAGTTTAAGGTGTTTGTTGGACCAAATTCAAGGGATACGATTTGTGCGTCATTGGAGCTAGTAGAAAAGAGTAGTTAGTAAAAATTTATATGTTCGCTTGTTTTTTATAGAAAAAGAAAGTATAATCATTATACATAAAAAAGTGGAAGATAACTTTTTTAGGGAAAATATAAACCAAGGAGTCATAAATGTTAGAAAGATATATAAAGATATATAAAGATAATAAAACCACATGTCATAGAACTATTTAAAAATGACTCAAGTGGTCATGATATTAGCCATTTAATACGAACCATGAATATAGCAATTAATCTATGTGATAAAGAAAATGGAGATAAATTAATAGTTGGGATTTCAGCATTTTTACATGATATTCATAGAATAATGCAAAACGAAACTGGTAAATTTGTTTCTCCAAAAGATTCGCTACCAAAAGTAAGAGAAATATTGAATAATACAGATTTATCAGAAGATGTTATTAATAAAATATGTTATTGCATAGAACATCATGAAAATTATAATTGGAATGGAAATAATGTTAATGATATAAATGCTTTAATTTTACAAGATGCAGACAACTTAGATGCTATAGGGGCAATAGGAATTGGTAGAACTTTTTCTTATGGTGGAGCTCATAATATTTTAATGTACAATGAAGAAATACCTCTTAATAGCAATGAAATTTATTCTGAAACGAAGGGACATTCTCCATCAACTATCCATCATTTCTATGAAAAATTATTTCGACTTGCTGATAATATGAATACAAAAACGGCGAAAGAACAAGCAATAGCAAGAACTGTGTTTATGAAAAAATTTGTAAATGAGTTTTTAGAAGAATGGGAAGGACTAAAATAGAATAACTAAAAATTTTAGGATATAATAAAAGTCAACTTTTTTGGGAGGAAACATGCTAGAACTAAACAAAATTAATCCCATTGGGATAGGTACTTATAAACTTGATTTAGAAAACAAAGACAAGACCTTACAATCATTATTATATTCTGTTGATAAAGGGCAAAACTTTATGAGCACAAGCCTTTTATATGATAATGGTAATGTTGTAGATTTTTTATACCATTTTTTTAAACAAGTAAAAAAAGATAATATATTTCTTACTTGTCATTTAGAGCCTTATATAGAAAGAAAAGAAGATGTTGAAAAACAGCTAGACCAATATTTAAAGAAAATGAATATTAGCTATGTAGATGCTTTGCAGGTACATGTATCTTACGCATCAAAAATACTATTATTAGAAACTTATGAAGAAATAAGTAAAATGGTAGAAAAAGGGAAAGTTAGATATATATCTGTAAGCAACACTTCTTTGGAGGAACTAAAACAAATTCAGAATCACTTTAAACTATATAGTTTTGAAGGGGTATACAATTTGGAATGTAAATATTATGAAAATGTAGGATTACTAGATTTTTGTAAAGAAAACAATGTTAAATTTGTATCTTATCAAGCATTAAGAAGAAATAATATAGCTAAAATGAATTATCCATTTCTAGTAAAATTAGCTAATAAATACAATAAAACTCAAAATCAAATATTACTTAATTGGATGATAAAAGAAAAAGGTCTAAATACAATAATTAAGGCTAATACGATACAAAATATAGATAATAATTTACAATCTTTGGATTTTACATTAGAGAGCAAAGACATAGAAATACTTAATAATTTTCAAGACGAAAGATTTAACAACATTGAAATTGATTGGAAAAATCAAGGTGGTATTACAATTGATAAATTAGCAAGTCAGTTTAAAGTATAATAATGATAAAGGTAAAGAAATAGTAAGGTGTAGTGTAGAGGATCAGTTTATAATTATCTACTTTTGAAACAATATAAATAAAATAGTAATTTATAGAGGAGGATAAATTTAATGGAACAATTGATTAACTTTATAATAGATTTAGCAAATGAAGAATTATAT
>CAOKJE010000034.1 GCA_948468505.1 uncultured Clostridium sp.
TAATCTTTATAAAAAAGTGTAAAAAAATGTGTCTAAGTACTTGACCTAAATCCAAGGATAATATGTCCAGTCATTAAACCATGATAATTTACCTGAATCTATATTCGTAAAAGATGTTTCATAAAGCGAGTCTCCCGCAAATAATTTAGTTTGATATGCCTTTGATGTAGAAGAATATACTGTTTTAAAAGCTGTCGAAGTTGTTCTTTCCTCATCTGTTGCTCCACATAGGTCTCCTTCATTTGTTCCTCCATATAATTTAAAATCATTTCTTATATCGTCAATATAAGAAGCTACAATTTCAGTTAATCCACCATTCATATCATATACACCAGTTGCATTATGAGTTGTACTTTGTTTTTTGTAATTACTATAAACAATTTCTAATCTTTTATCTCCTCCAGTTATATCAGAAGAGGTCTTTTTAAGATCTTGTCCTCCGAGTTCCAAACTGACTATGAGCTAAATAGGCAATTGCTCCCCATTCACTGTTCTTTGCCATATGACTCATTAACTCAACATTTTCTCCAAATTTACTTTTTTTTGCTACTAGGTAAAAATCATTTATCCTTTTGTTGTAGCTAGTCATAGATGGAACCCCTGGTACAACTTTTAAAGCTGAGGTAGAACCAGCGGTTTCAAACTTACCAACCCACAAGCCTTCTAACTCTCCAAATCCGCCTCCTGCTGCAGCATCACTTGTAAAGGCTGGATGCACTAACCATTTGGTTGTAGCAGCTCCACTATCATTTAAATTTCTTGTTATTTCTCCTGTTTCTCCATTTAAGAAATTATCTTTTGTATCAAGAAAAGCTATTTCAATGGTTCCTGCCGTTGAAGAATGGTAACCAGATGTTATTTTATAAGCATATCGAGGGATCCATACCCACATGCTTCCATCTTGCGTTGTGCTATTGGCCCATTTGTTCCCTTCTTGTTCTTCTCCTATATATTTAATTGGCGTCATTTCTCCTGCTAGTTTTGGCTCATTTATTCTAGCATTTCCATAGTTATACCATTGTGCATCTTCTTTGGTTGTTATTTCCCAATATTCTGGTGCTACTTTAACACTTTGTGTTATGGTTGTTGTTTTCGTTCCTCCATCTGTTGTTGCTTTAACTGTGATGGTATAGGTTCCTGTTCCCGCTACGATAAAACTTGCTTCTCCTTCTCCTATTACTGAAGTTTCCTTATTGATAACAGTTCCATTTTTATCTTTTACTATAATTTCGTCGATGTTTCCTAAACTGTCTTTATTTGGTATTTTTACGGTTATTACTACTTTTTCATAACTTGTTCCTGATACTAAACCACTTCCATCGGTTTGATACAAATTAGCTTTTACTTCTGGTTTAACTCCTTTTGCACTTTCAAATTCTAGTATTTCTCCTGTTTGTTTATCCACTTTTGCTTTGTATCCATCTATTTCAACAACAAAATATTCGTCTGTTGACTCGTCTTCTATAATTTCTCCACCTTGCTTTTTTATTTCTTCGCGAAACTGCTCTTCTTGCAACTTCCCATCTTCTCCATAACTTCCCATTACTGCTATTTTTATTTTTTCTTTGGCTGTTTCTTCTTTGGTTTTTTCATTTGCTGTTGCCGCTTTTTTTAGGATTCCATTTTCTCCTGTTAAGGTCGCAATTGCTACTCCTGCCAAAATCAAAAGCACAATTATGGTTATTACTAATGCTATTAATGTAATACCTTTGTTATTTTTTGTATTTCTCATTTAAAATCCCTACTTTCTTTTGTTTTATTGTTTACTGTTTTTATCACTAGTATTCTTATTTTTTACTTGTATTTTATCAATAAACAAGAATTAAGTCAACTTATTGTACGAAGTCACTTCATTTTTAAAAATCACAAAAAGGAGCCATTAAGAAATCTCCTCAATGGTCCCATTTTCTACTCCTAAAATATCTTGAAACACAGTCATAATTTGCTCTGTTAAATAAATCTGTCCACAAGGTTTTAGTTCTTCTTCCATCTTAATTCTAACATTAATATTATTTTTATCGCCACTAAAATAGCGTAAAGCACCTCTTAACTTTTCCTTTTGCTCTTCCGTTGCCCTTGTAATATCTAAGGTGAAAATCTTTTGCTTTTGTTCGCCAAAATCCTTAATTTCATTGGCAATAATGGTAGTCGTATCTTCTTCTCTTATGCTTAATCTGCCGTCTACTACAACAATATTTTCTTCGATTAAACTTTTTCCGGCATTTAAATAAGCATTTTCAAATACTAAAATTTCAGCTGAACCGGTATAAATCTTCTACTGTCACAAAAGCCATAATTTTATTGTTTTTGGTGTATTTCTTTTTGATAGAAGTAATAATTCCGGCAATATTTAACTTTTTGTCCATCCACATATTTGGCTTTTCCACTTTGTTTTGTCATAATCATTTCTGGATTGTCTAAATTCGAACTCATCTGCTCGTCAATTGCCCTTAAATTGATGGTATTAATTGTGCTTTGTGTTTCTATTTGCGCTCTTAGTTTTTCTAGTGGATGCCCTGAAATGTAAATACCAAGCATCTCTTTTTCGATGGATAACAATTCTTTATTTGACATTTCTTCATGTTCTTCAAATTGATATTTGATTTCGTTCATTTCTTCTTTTTCTTCTTCAGAACCCAAGTCAAACATAGATACCTGCCCATCAAATCCTTTTTTTCTTCCACTTTGAATGGTATCGATAATTCCCTCAAAAGAGGCTAACAAAGTGCTTCTCGTTTGTCCAAATTCGTCAAATGCCCCTGCCTTTATTAAGCTTTCTACACATTTTTTATTCACCTGTTCATCTGCAATTCTTTCACAAAAATCGGTAAAACTTTTATAGGGTCCATTTTCTTTTCTTTCTTTTACAATATTGCTAACTGGTACTGACCCTACATTTTTGATGCTTCCTAATCCAAAGCGAATTCTAGCTTTTTCTTCTTTTTGTAATGGCAAGTCGGTGCCTGTCCCCAAATTGCCATACTCGGTTGTAAATTTGCTATCACTTTTGTTGATTTCTGGTTTTAAAATTTCAATACCTAAAAGCTTACATTCGTCAATGTATTGTGGGATTTTGTCTAAGTTTCCTAAGAAACTATTTAAGGTTGCTGCCATAAATTCTGCTGGATAATAGGCTTTTAAGTAAGCGGTTCGATAGGCTATTACGGCATAGCAGGCTGCATGTGATTTGTTGAAAGCATATTTTGCAAATTCTGCCATTTCGTCAAATATTTTGTTGGCTGCTTGTTCGTCAATTCCATTTCTTACGCATCCGTGGTACTTCAACGTTTCCCTTTTCGTCTACTTGTCCATGGATAAAGACCTCTCTTTCTTTTGCCATCACGTCTAGTTTTTTCTTTCCCATGGCACGCCTTACCAAGTCCGCTCTTCCGTAGAGAGTAGCCCGCTAAGTCACGTACAATTTGCATAACTTGCTCTTGGTATACCATACAGCCATAGGTTACATTTAAGATTGGTTCTAGTCTTGGATGGGTATATTCATTATGTCCTGGATTTAATTTTCCCTTCACATATCTTGGGATTTGGTCCATTGGTCCGGGGTCTATATAATGATACTCCCGCAATTAAGTCTTCTAGGCAGTCTGGTTTTAGCTCCTTCATAAAGTTTGTCATTCCTTGCGATTCAAATTGGAAGATTCCACAAGATTTTCCCTCTTGCCATAATTGATATACTTTTTCGTCTGCCATTTCTTTGTCAAATTCTACATCAATTCCTCTATTTTCTTTCACTAAGTCAATGGTATCTTGAATAACAGTTAGGGTTCTTAGTCCTAAAAAGTCCATTTTTAATAGACCTAATTCTTCTAAAGTTGTCATGATATATTGGGTTGAAATTTGTCCATCTCGTACATATAAAGGAACATAGGTATCGACTGGGTCTTTTGTGATAACCACACCGGCAAGCATGTGTGGATGCCTGCCTTGGCATTCCTTCTAATGCCATGGCTACATCTAATACTTTTTTTACCGTTTCGTCTGTTTCATATCTATCTTTTAATTCTTTGTTTTGCTCTAATGCTTTTCCAATGGTAATGTGTAGTTCATTTGGTATCATTTTAGCTAAGCCATCTGCCTCAGAATAAGGTACATCTAGTACTCTTGCTACATCTCGAATGACCATTTTGGCTGCCATGGTTCCAAATGTGATAATCTGTGATACATGGTCATGCCCATATTTTTGGGATACATAGTCTATTACGTCTTGCCTATGTTCATAACAAAAATCAACGTCAAAGTCAGGCATGCTAATTCTTTCTGGGTTTAAGAATCTTTCAAATAGTAAGCCATATTTCATTGGGTCAATATCAGTAATTTCTATGGCGTAGGCAATAATTGATCCGGGCTCCTGACCCACGTCCGTGGTCCTACTGGAATGTTATGCGTTTTAGCATAGTGGATAAAGTCCCATACAATTAAGAAGTAGTCTACATACCCCATTTTTTGAATGACACCTAATTCATAATCCATTCTATCTAGAATTTCTTGTGATGGCGCTTTTCCATATCGATTTTTAATGCCATCTTCACATAGTTTTTTGAAATAATCATAATGGGTCGGAAATTCTTCTGGCACATCATAGTTCGGCAAAATAGTGTGTCCAAATTCAAATTCTACATTACATTTATCAGCTATTTTCACAGTGTTTTCGATTGCCTCTGGAAAGGCTTTAAAATATTCTATCATTTCTTCTGGTGATTTTACATATAATTCGTCTGTTTCAAAACGCATTCTATCTATATCACTCATTCGTTTTCCTGTTTGAATACATAGTAAAACTTCGTGATTATAGGCATCTTCTTTTTTTAGGTAATGCGCATCGTTTGTAGCAACTAATGGAATATCTAATTTTTTGGCTAATGCAATCAATTTTTGATTGGCTAGCACCTGTTCTTGTAAGCCATTATTTTGAATCTCAATATAATAATCTTCGTTAAATACTTTTTTATGCCAAAGAGCGATTTCTTCTGCTTTTTCGTTATCTCCATTTAATAAAGCTTGATTAACAGAGCCTGCTAAACAGGCACTTAAGCATATTAGTCCTTCATGATATTTTTCTAACACCTCTAAATCAATACGTGGTTTATAATAATATCCATCTACAAACCCAATGGAAACTAGCTTACTTAAATTTTGATATCCTTGTTGATTTTTGGCTAGTAAAATCAAATGATTATAATGATTATCGATATTAGGTTCTTTATCAAATCGGCTTCTAGGTGCTACATACACTTCACAACCAATAATTGGCTTAACGCCTTCTTTTTTACAAGCTTTATAAAAGTCAATAGTTCCATACATAGAACCATGGTCAGTAATTGCTATAGCATCCATGCCTAGTTCTTTTGCTCTTACTGGCAAGTCTTTAATTCGATTGGCTCCATCTAATAAACTGAATTCACTGTGTATGTGTAAGTGCACAAATTTTGACATTTTTTTCTCCTTCCATGTTCAATTGGGGACGTTTCTTTTTTCACATCGCATTTTTTGTCATTATATCACTTTTTTGATAATTGTGATAGTCTTTTTTGAAAACTAGAAAAAGAACCTTGCTTTTTAAGCAAGGCTCTCTTTATGAAAGATGATATTGGAAAGTAAAAACGCTGCTAATATTTTTACTATTTGGGGGTTCACATTAATTCTGCTTATGCCCCAACAATACTTAAATACTAAGACATCTTCTCCCTGTTTCCAGGAAATCTCGTTTGCATCTTCTGCGCAATCAATAATTTCACTTAGCAAAACAAAACTTTTTTCAAAGTTTTTTAAGATTTCAAAGAAAACATCCCGACTCACGATTGCAATGCGTTCCTCTCTTCCATCTAATACAATAAAATCTCCCATTTGGTTACCTCCTTATTAATTTTTTATTTTTTCGGAGGCAAAAGTTAATAGCCCCCGAAAATCCTCGAAAGGCCTATCACCTTTTATCTTATCTATTATAGCATATTTGTTTACATATTGCAATTTTTTACAAAAATCACTGTGATTAATTTATGATAAAATCACCCTAAGAGAATATCTGATGAAAAGTTCACCCCTATGTTGGAAATAATATGGAGGTGAGATGTTTAATGAATAAAAAAGAAGAATTGAAAGCACATATCATAAAATGTTGTGTAGATGGTAATATGACTATTAAACAAGCAGCCAACCGCTTAGGTTTCTCCGAACGCTATGTAAAAAAATTGAAAGCGAGGTATAAAAAATATGGCGTTTCCTCCATGTTACATGGAAATTGCGGTAGACAACCTAAAAGAACATTAGATATTGCTTTAAAACAAAAGATTTTAGATATTAGAAAACAACCAGAATTTGATACTGTTAATGTAATGCATTTTAAAGATATCTTAGAAGAAAAATATAAAATTATTGTTAGTTATTCTTTTCTTTACAATTTTCTAAAAAAAAATAATATAAAAAGCCCTAGAAAACACCGAAAAATCAAAGTACATCATAGAAGGAATCGACGTAGCAAAATTGGTGAATTACTTCAGATTGATGCTACTCCTCATGAATTTTTTGTAGGAGATAATGACAAATACACTTTACATGGCTTAATCGATGATGCATCTGGTCAAATTACTGGTTTGTATATGTGTAAAAATGAATGTATGCAAGGATATTTTGAAGTAATTAGACAAACACTCAAAGATTTTGGTGTTCCTGAAAATATTTATGCTGATGGATCTAGTATCTTTTTTACTACAAAAAAAGATAAATTAACACTAGAAGAGCAACTGTCAGGAGTAGAGGAACCAAATACTCAATTTGGAAAAATAATGGATGAATTAGGCATCCATCTAATTCACGCTGGTTCTTCACAAGCTAAAGGTAGAATTGAAAGATTATGGAATACTTTGCACGATAGGCTTATAACTGAATTTAAAATAAATAATATTACAAATATAGAACAAGCTAATATCTTTTTTAAAGAATATATAAAAAAATATAATAAAAAGTTTAAAGTAAAACCGAAAGATAAGAAAGAAGCATTTATTCCATTATTAAAATCTGTAAATTTAGATATTTTATTAACAGTAAAATATAAAAGAACAGTAGACAATGGTGCATGCTTTTCACTTAACAATGTTAGCTTTAAAATCGAAAATATAGATATATTACCAAGAACTAGAATAGATGTACTAATAAGCAAAAAGATTGGAATAAAAGTGCTATACAAAAACAAATTGTACACTGTTAAACCAATCTATGATAAAGATAATATTCCAATAGAGAAAACTGAATCTATTGAAACTATTATTGCAGAGTTCATATACTTTAATTGCTTAAAGAATGAACGCATCGCTTAAAATATTCCTTCGGTAATAATATTATTGACAGAATATAAAAAAATATTCCTGAGGTCGGGTGTGGGCAGAGCCCACATCAACATCAGGGTGAACTAGTCTTGAAATACTTTTGATGTTTTAGGGTGTCCTAATCAAAAATTATTGACATTTTTTACAAAAATCACTTGTATTCTTTCCCATTTATCGTTATAATCTAAAGGAAAAGGAAGGGATTAACCATGGATTTTATTTTTGAAAGAAAAATTAATTACTACGAAACCGACCGAATGGGAGTTGTACACCATTCCAATTATATACGTTTTTTAGAAGAAGCAAGATGCCAAATGTTAGAAGAAAATCACATGCCCTACTCTGCTTTTGAAGACCAAGGCGTTATGATTCCCGTTCTTGGCGTTAATTGTAATTACAAATCACATGTCACCTTTGACGATATTATTCAAATCAAACCTTTTGTAAAGGATTTTAATGGCGTTCGCTTAACAATGGGCTACGAAGTTACTAATAAAAAAACTGGTAATTTGGTTCTGACTGGTGAAACAAAGCATTGCTTTACAGATATGGATTTAAAACCTGTTCGCCTACAAAAACAAATTCCAGATTTTTATGATAAGTTTATAAAATTGAAATCATAATTTTTTTGCCAAAACTTGCCAAATAGCCGCCAGAACTAATGAGCAAAAAACAGGGATTTTAAGGAACGTCCCCAAAATCCCTGTTTCATTTTAGAAATATCTTTTTAATAGTCCTTCAAATCCTCTACCATGTCTTGCTTCATCTTTACACATTTCATGAACGGTATCATGAATAGCATCATAGCCTAATTCTTTTGCTTTGGTTGCTAACTCTTTTTTACCCATGCAAGCTCCGCATTCTGCTTCTGCTCTTAAAGATACGTTTTTCTTGGTATCTGGATATACAACTTCTCCTAATAATTCTGCAAATTTTGCTGCATGCTCTGCTTCTTCCCAAGCATATCTTTTGAAGGCTTCTGCAATTTCTGGATATCCTTCTCTATCTGCTTGACGACTCATTGCTAAGTACATTCCAACTTCTGTACATTCTCCCATGAAATTGTCTTTTAATCCTTTTACTACTTCAGCATCTAACCCTTGTGCTACTCCAATTTTATGCTCATCTACATATTGGTTACCTGCTTTATTTTCTACCTTTTCTTCAAATTTTTCTTTTCCTGCTCCACATTGTGGACATCTTTGTGGCGCTTCTTCTCCAAAGTGAATGTATCCACATACTTTACATACATATGCTTTCATTTTTTTACCTCCTATCTATTTTACTTTAGATTATATAAATTTTTTCAAAATTGTCAATCCTTTTTACAAAAAAAACACAGAATCTTCTAAAAACTACTTTTATTTTTTTTTATTTTATGATACAATTTGGAAGAATTTAAAAAGATTTGTCAAAAGATGAAAGGAAGGAAAAAAATTATGGAATTTAATAGATGTAGTAGATGTGGGAATTTTTACGTAGCAGAAGGTAATGTATGCCCTAAATGTGCTAGTAAAGATGGATTTGAATTTTCAACCTTTAAAACTTATATACAAGAAAATGGATTAGATAATTCTATTAACACCATCTCAAATGATACTGGAATTTCTGTAAAAAACTTAAATCGTTTTGTTGAATATCCAGAATTTCAAGACTACAAACAAGAATTAAACAGTATTGAAGAACTAAAAAACGCATTAGGCGAGCTTGGTAACAACTAATTTAATAGATAATTTAAATGTTGATATAGCCAGTTATATCAACATTTTGTGAATATTTTAAGAAAGGCTTGATTGTTATGGAAAATGTTTTTACGATATTAGAAGAAAGAGGATACATTGAACAAATGACTCACCCCCAAGAAATCAAAGAATTATTTGGCAAAGAGTCTGTTCCTTTTTACATTGGAATTGACCCAACGGCAGATAGCTTACATGTTGGTCATTTTGTTTCTTTAATGGTAGCAAGTCACATGCAAAGATGTGGTCACAAACCAATTATTTTAGTTGGTGGAGGAACAGCAACAATTGGTGATCCTTCTCGGAAAAACCGATATGAGAAAAATGCTTTCTCGTGAGGAACTTGATTACAATGTAGAATGTATCAAGAAGCAGATTGAAAAATTTGTTAGCTTCGAAGGCGAAAATGGTGCTATTATTGTCAATAATGCAGATTGGTTATTAGATTTAAAATTTGTTGACTTTGTGCGTGAAATTGGAAGTTTATTTTCTGTTAATCGAATGTTAGCAGCAGAGTGTTATAAGCAAAGAATGGAAACTGGTCTTACCTTTTTTGAAATGAGCTATATGTTAATGCAATCTTATGACTTTTTATATTTATACAATAAATATGGTTGTAAACTTCAAATGGGAGGAAACGATCAATGGTCTAATATCATAGGTGGTGTAGAACTAATTCGAAAAATTGGAAAAGACGATTCTTTTGGCTTAACCTTTAAACTATTAACCACCAAAGAAGGTAAAAAAATGGGAAAAACCGAAAAAGGTGCTTTATGGCTAGACCCTAATAAAACTTCCCCTTATGAATTTTATCAATATTGGAGAAATGTAGAAGATAGTAGTGTCGAAAACGTATTTAATATGCTTACCTTCCTACCAATTGAGAAAATAAAAGAACTATCTTCTTATCAGGATGAAAGAATTAATGAAGCTAAAAAAATATTAGCTTATGAAATTACCAAACTAGTTCATGGCGAAGAAGAAGCAAACAAAGCGCAAGAAGCTTCTAATGCTCTATTTAGTGGACAAGGTAGCTTAGAAAACATGCCAACGGTTAAGGTAGATAGTACTAGTATTTCTATTTTAGATGCCATTCTTTTAACTGGTATGGCACCATCCAAAGGGCAAGCTAGAACGTTAATTAATCAAGGACGGTATTTCTTTGAATGACGAAAAAGTTACAGATGTAAATTTGGTTCTTACAGATAGCGATTTTTCTAATGGCTATGCTATTTTGAAAAAGGGTAAAAAGGTATTTTATAAGTTGGAAAAGTAGTTTTTTGATAGAATAAGCGCGAAGGAAATAAACCTCCTCCGTGCTTTTTTTATCTGCTTCTTTCTACAATTTCTACAATATCGGCAATGTATTCGCCGATTACGGGAATATTTAAAGTCACAATTTTTTGCAGTAACATAACTAACATAGCTGTAATAATGGTAACACCTATACCAATTCCGACACCTCTAAAGATGCCTGCTAGTAAATTTCGTTTTATGATTTCTTTTTTGTTACCAAGTAAATAGGACCATTCGATTAAGTTTCCTTCTTGCAAAGTATTACTTAAATTTTCTATTGATTTTTCTAAAATATTTGCTTTTTTCTTTTTTAACCACATAAAAAATCCACCTTTTATCAATAGGGTGGATTTTTTTGTTTTATTTTATTCTTTTTTCTAAAATTTAATGGTCATTATTCTACTGTATTACTTTCATTTGTTTCCTTAGAAGTATTGCTATTAGAAGTTGTTTCATTTAGTGAATTGTTATTTCCCTGATTATTAGTTTTTTCTAGTTCTTCTTTTTTCTTATCTTCCTCTTTTTTAACAGTTTCTAAAGAGGTAATCAATTCTTGTAATCTTTTAACATCTTTCCCCATCATTTCCCAATCATTATTTCCGTTTGATTGTGTTAAGTTCTTATTTGCCTTAATGATTGCTTCTATTAATCCCTCTATATCATCGGTATTTTCAACTTCGATTGCTACAGCATAAGTGGATAATAGTTTTTCTAATGCTACTTCTAAAGTATCTCCAATTGCTACTTTATTACCAGATGCCACGATTACTTTTTTAAGAAGTGGTACATCCGTTTCATTTAACATGGTTTGATAAATTGGCTCTACATATAACAATGTATTGTTGATTGGAACCACTATCATTTGCTTGGTCAATTTCGTTCCTGTTGTGTTTAAAGATTCTAATTCGCTAGAGATTAGTTCATCCTCTTCTATTTGTTTGTCTAGTTGCATTGGTCCGCACTATGTTACTGTCTGCTGATAATTTATATAGTTTTAATTGATTTTCTCCTTGCTCATTACTTCCTACTAAATAAGAAATTATATTTTGTTTTTCGTCTGGTGTATATACTTGTACTAGTCCAAATTTTTCACCATCTACTGTTTTGGCCATAGTATAATATGGCTCCATATAAGTTCCTGTAGCTTTGGTAGATTTTGTGCTATTATATTTTGCAATGTCCCACAAATCGTCTGCTCTGTATAGTACATCTGGTTTAACATTATGATATACTTTTAAAACTTGGGCTTGCACATTATACAAAAACTTTGGATAAACGAAGTGATTTGCTATGTCCTCTGGTATTTGCTCGTCTAAATCTACAAATAAAGTATCGTAAATATTTCTGTATGCCATAGCAATTGGGTCTGTTCGGTCTGTTATATAATAAGAAATGGTTCCATCATAACTATCAACTAATACTTTTACAGAGTTTCTAATATAGTTGATATTTTCTTTTATTCCATCATGTTGGATCGTGGTATATTGTGAGTATGGATAGCTACTAGATACGGTATATGCATCGATTACCCATACGATTTTCCCTTCCTCTGTAATTACGGTATATGGGTTTTCGTCATAAATTAAGTATGGTAATGCTTTTTTAGCTCTTGCCAATATATCTCGGTTGATTAGAATTTTGCTGTCATTTGTAATTTCTCCTGAAAATGCTAAATTTAAATCTCCTTTTGTTATTCCTAGAATTAGTCTATCTAAAAAGTTTAGTTGTAATCCGTGCTTTTCCTTCATAGGTTGATGTATAATCGGTTCCGTTTTCATCTGTGTAGTCATATTCTTGTTTGTTTTTAGCATTTGTTGCAACAATTTCGTTGTTTCCTATTCCAAAGTACATTCTAGGTTGAGAAATGGCAATTTGCTCGTCACTTCCTGATACTTCTTTTTGAATATATTGTACATTTCCTCCATTTATGCTTTGGGTTGCTGATATTATAATTTCTCCCATTCCATGGGTATATTCGTAAGTTTTGTTGGTATAGGTTCTTCCTGAATTTTTTATTTCTCTTGGTGCTACATATACAACTTGGTCTTTTCCTTTAATTTTGTATTTGGCTAAGTTCGCATTTCGATAAGAAAAATATCCTGTTTCGGTTTGACTATCTTCTAGTGTTTTTAATACCGCATCTTTACTGATAATTGGAATATTATCAATTACATTTTCATTTTTAGCAACCTCTTCACTTGTAACGGTTCCTGAGTTACGAAGGTTTTTTTCTTCGATGTTGATGTTGTATGCATTTTTAGTGTTTTTTATGTTTTCTGCAATATAGTCTTTTTCTTTGTCTAGTTCATTTGAGCCTACAAATATCAAATCAAATACCATCATAATTACAAATAGTATTACTAAATAACTTGGTATTACTGCTAAATTTTTTAGTACTTTACTAGTAGAGCCTTCTTTAAAATATTTTAAAGCTCGATAAGCAAAAACAACAATGATAACAGCAAATATAACATATCCCCATAATTTTACTGTTGTTTCTGTTAAGCCTGCTCCTACTATATCGACATCGTCTCCGTATGGTTAGTAGTTTTCCAAATACCATATTTTGTGTGTTTAGCAATGTCATGATAGCAATTCCAATGATTACTAACAAAATATTTCTGGTTAATTTTTTCATAAATAAGCTTTGCTTTAACATTTTTCCATCAATGCCATCAAAAAATCTATTAAATACAATCACATAATATAATGCCATATAGATAGATAATCCTACAAATAATACTGTAAAGTATAATGCAAATGCTTCTATTACTGGCTTTTGGAATATGTAATAAGAAATGTCTAAATTAAAGATGGTATCCTGCACGCCAAATGCTGTAGAGTTTACCATTAACATGATTTTTTGCATTAGGGTTGTTGCTACAACAATACTAGTAATGGCTGCTATTACTAGTGCTAAGGATTTGTTTAATAGTTTTGGCATTGGTTTATTTTCTTTTTCAAAAAATGGTTGTAATCCTTTTTTGATGCCTCGATTGGTAAAATAAATGATAAAGTATAATACAATAAAGTTAATTGCCATAATTGTGTATTTATAAATGATATTGGTATAAAAAATATTAATGTATTGCTGTCCCATTTCTTGATATTCTAAATAGCTGCCTCTTAGTTGTATATAACTGATGGCTGCAAATATAATTAAAAATAGGATTACTAATATCATTCTTGTTTTGCTTTTTTCTTTTTTGTTTCTATTTCTTGTTTCTTTAGTATTGGCTGTGTCCATAATGGTTTCTTGTTTTGTTTCTACCTTTTTGTTTTCTTCCACAAACTTTTCCTCCTTTTACTATAGAAATATCCCTTTATTTTTCTTACTTAAATAATTGCTTTTACAAAATCGCTTGATGTAAAAATTTCCATGTCGTCTATTTGCTCCCCTATTCCTATAAATTTCACAGGAATTTTGTTTTCTTCTACAATTCCAATTACCACTCCGCCTTTTGCGGTTCCATCTAATTTGGTTAAGATAAGTCCTGTTATGTCCGCTTCTTCTTTAAAGGCTTTCACTTGGGAAATGGCATTTTGTCCTGTTGTTCCATCGATTACTAGTAATACTTCTTTGTCTGCTTGTTCCATTTCTTTGTTGATTACTTTTTGAATTTTATTCAGTTCGTCCATTAAATATTTCTTATTATGCAATCTTCCTGCTGTATCTACTATTAAGATGTCTGCTTGCTTTTCTTTTGTTATTTTGATGGCATCATATACAACAGAGGCAGGGTCTACTCCTTCTTCTCGTTTTACGATGTCTGCTCCTGCTCTTTTGGCCCAAATTTCTAACTGCTCAACTGCTGCTGCACGGAAGGTGTCTGCTGCTGCTACTACTACTTTTTTTCCGTCTTTTGCTAAGCGGTTGGCTATTTTTCCAATGGAAGTGGTTTTTCCTACTCCGTTTACACCAACGACTAAGATTACTGCTGGTTTGGTTTCTAGATGTAGGTTTTTATCTTCCCCGTCTAATATTTTTTGCATTTCTTCTCGCAAGGCTTGTTTTACTTCTTCTTCGTCTTGTATTTTTTCTTTTTTTAGTCTGTTTCTTAGGTTTCCTATTATTTTTACGGATGTTTCCATTCCTATGTCTGCCATGATTAGTATTTCTTCTAATTCGTCTAGGAAGTCGTTGTCTATTTTTTTGAAGCTTTTGAATACGTTGTTTATTTTTTCGTCAAATGAACTTTTTGTTTTGTTCATTCCTTGTTTTAATTTATCAAAAAATCCCATTGCTTTTCTCCTTTTTTGGTTTTGCTTTTCTATTGTATCATATGTTGTCTTTTTTTTCCATAGTTTTAGGGATTTTTATTGCTTTTTTCCTTAATTTATATGATATTTATTTAACAAAATTTAAAGCAAAAAATAAGCCGATATTTAAATCGTCTTATATATTTGATATTTCTTTCTTTTTTTGCTTTTGTCAAGCCTAACTTTTTAGTGGTTCGACAAAAAGCTATTTGGGAGCGTTTTAGAAGGCTATTCGCGAAAAAATCTCCTATTTTTCATAGTGTTCCTCCCACAATTTGCTCAAAAAATAATTGACTTATCAACTGTTGAAATTAGTATAGCATATATTTTATAACTTGTATATATTAAATTATAATTTTTATCTTACATTGATACAGAAAAGAGCAAGTCAATTCAGACTTGCCCTTTTCTTCACTTAATGTTTAGCAGTTGGTCATTTACTTTTTTTATTCTTCTTCAGCAGAAATAGTTAATATCCCAGGCTCACCTTCAGCATAAAAATCAAGTCCTGTTTTAACTAATATACTGTTAGTTTCTGAATAGTAATCTTCCCGACTTTCTAAGCTAGCATAGAGATTGACTTTGTTTTTGCCATTTTGTATAGCTCTCTTAACTGATAATAAGTCGGATACAATAATTGCATATTTTTTAGGATTGCAATCATTAATATTTTCAAGCGTAGCACCTATAAGATTACCATTGTGCAAATCATACTCTGCCCTCAATTCAAGCTGACGTATAAGCTCTCTCCGATAGAATTTTATTCCCCTATTAATGACCTTCACTGCTTTTTTTCTTGTTGCTTCATTCATACAATTTACCTCTTTTCTTTGCCTATTATAAATAATGTTTGTACAAAAGAGTTCTCTCTCAGTTATACCTAAGAAAGACATTTTCTGTTTTGTTACATAATATTATAACATATTTTTCCTTAAAATTCAACTTCAACTCTACTTCTCGTATGAGTTTTTTTGGCTGGGGATTTCCCTAGATTTCAATATTTTTCAGCACCAA
>CAOKJE010000035.1 GCA_948468505.1 uncultured Clostridium sp.
AAATTCTAAAACGAACCGAAAAATTTCATCTATGTATTTTTGAGTGTGCTTTAAAATAAAGTACCATATAATTTTCTAGTGACGATGACATTTAGGGTAATACCTGTTCCCATCCCGAACACAGAAGTCAAGCCTAAATGTGCCGAAAATACTTGCGGGTTACCCTGCTGGAAAGATAGGTTGTTGCTAGTTTTTTTATTTTATAAAAGAATAGCTTAAGAATTAATAAAAAGTGGTTAATTTTTAGGCTATTTTTTTTAATTACTTTACTTTTTAGAAAAGATTATGGTAAAATAGGAGTAATCTAAATAAAAAGGAAGATAAAAAAGATGAAAGATTGTTACGAAATTCTCGGAACCAGTATAAAAACCGTTTATTCTATGGAAATCTGTAAAGATGAAGCAGAAAGAAATAGTTACATTGAACAATGCTATAAAAGAAGAAAAAAGATATTAGAAGCTAAAAAAGACTATATGATAGAAAAGAAAGAATCACTAGAAGGAATAGAAAGAAAAATCAAAGGATGTAAAGAAGCTTATGAGCATATAAAAAATGAACCATTAAGGGAAAAATATAACAAAACTATAGCAGAAAAAGTAAAAGCAGAAGAATGGATTGCAACGATAGGAAATACTGGTAGTGGGTTTCGAAAATTAAAGTCAAGACATGAAGAAGTAAAAGAAAAAATGAAAAAAACGGAAGAAGAAAAAAACTTACAAAGAAATAAATATAATGAATTTAGAGAAAAATATCAACAAGAAAAAGGCGAAAGAACAGCCTATGGAAATTTAAACCTTCATCCAGAAACATTAGAAAGAATGACAGAACAAGCAGCTGATAAAAAAGTAAAAAATGCAAAAGAAATATTAGTAAATTTAGCACAAGAGGAATTTGAAAAAGAAAAGAATATTCCTGAAAAAACTGAAATTGCACTAAAAATAAATACCATAAAAAAATCGTACGAAGAAGTAGCAACAGCAACTAAAAGAGAAGAATACAAACAACAATTAACAAAAGAAAAAGTACAACGAATAAAAAACAAATATTGTCATACAGAAGAATATAACCCTGACTTAATTCGAACCAGCCAAGGAAAAGAAGATAGTATACAAAACAAAAAAACAGTACGAAAGCCAGAAATATCAAGAATTATTGATTTCAATGACAAAGAAAATAGAAATCTTCGCATTAGAAAAAAAGCTGTGATTGGATTTTTAGATGCTGCTGCTTCCAAAATCCAAAAAGTGTATGAATATGAAGTAAAAAGAATAATAGATGGAGTAGAAAAAGTAGACATAGTGTATACAGATATATCAATGGTAGAACTACATTTTGGACAAGACGCAAAGAATTTTGATAAAGAATATTATGATAGTGTTATAAATAAACTATTTTCAGAAGAAATGATAGAAGCATCCAAATATAATGAGGGCTATATTGGAGGAATCAAAAAAGATGAAGAAGGACAATATCATACAACTTTAGGAGACGATAAATTAAGCATCAAAGAACAAAAAATGCTAACAGCAGTCATAATACAAAAACAAAAAGAAAAAGAAGAAGAAAGAGGAGAAAGATAGATAAAAATGTCAAAAGTAACATGGAAACCAGGAACCTTTTTATATCCCCTACCAGCCGTCATGGTAAGCTGTGGAACAATGGAAAAATCAAACATCATAACAGTTGCTTGGACAGGTATTTTAAATACCAATCCAGCAACTGTCTATATTTCTGTAAGACCAAGCAGATACTCTTATAACTTAATAAAAGAACAAAAAGAATTTGTCATTAACTTAACCACAAAAAGTTTAGCAAGAGCAACCGACTGGTGTGGTGTAAAAACAGGAGCAAAAGTAGACAAATTTAAAGAAATGAAACTACACAAAGAAAAAGCAAACTTTGTAAAATGTCCTATGATAAAAGAAAGCCCTGTATCAGTAGAATGTAGGGTAAGAAAAATGCAAGATTTAGGCTCCCATCATATGTTTATAGCAGATGTACTAGCCATTAACGCAGACGAAAAATACATTGACGAAAAAGGAGCATTTGACATAGCAAAATGTGATTTAATAGCCTATTCAAACGGCCATTATTACAGCATGGGAAAGAAAATTGGGAAATTCCGGATTTTCTGTTCAAAAAAAGAGAAAAAAATAGGAAAAACCATTGACACAAGTGGAAAAAAGTGGTACAATAATCAAGCGTATCATTATTACGAATATACGCTCACATCGTTTCAAAAAAAGTAATGTTAAAAAATACGGAGGTGTTATTCATATGGCAGCAAAAGGACCAAGAGAAAATATAACATTAGAATGTACAGAATGTAAAAGGAGAAATTACACGACTTCAAAAAATAAGAGAAACAATACCGATAGATTAGAAATCGTTAAATACTGTAAATTTTGCAAAAAACGTACAACACACAAAGAAACCAAATAGTAGTAAGCTATTTTAAGGAGGAAATAAAATGGCTAATAAAGAAGCAAAGGCAAAAAAAGAAAATAATAAAAACAAAAAAAGTTTTTTCAAAGACTTTAAGGCCGAACTAAAAAAAGTAAATTGGCCAACCGCAAAACAATTATTCAACAACACAACAGCAGTAATAACCATTGTAATTATTACAGCAGTTATTGTTTTTGTATTAGACGTAGTATTTGAAACTTTAAACAAACATGGTGTAGACAAAGTAAAAGAAGTCATCCAAACAGAAAATTCACAAGTAGAAAACAATACAAGTGAAGACACTGGAGTGAGCGAAGAGGAAAATACTAGCGAAGAAAATGCTGGAGAAGATGAAGCTACAACACAAGAAAATGTAGAAGAAGCAAATCCAGAAGAAACACCAGCAGAAAATAATGCAGAATAATGAAAAATAAAAGGAGGCTACCATAATGTCTCGGAAAAGATTATGACAATGTAGCCAGATGGTATGTAGTCCATACCTATTCTGGTTATGAAAATAAAGTAAAAGCAGACCTAGAAAAAACGGTAAAAAACAGAGAATTAGAAGATTTCTTTTTTGACATCATTGTTCCCATGGAAGAACAAATAGAAATAAAAGATGGAAAAAGAAAAACAAACCTAAGAAAAGTTTTTCCAGGATATGTACTAATCAAAATGATTGTAACAGAAGAATCTTGGTATATCGTAAGAAATACAAGAGGAGTTACCCGGATTTGTAGGTTCAGGAACTGACCCAATTCCATTAACAGAAGACGAAATAAGAAACATGGGATTTGAAGACGTTCCTGTTAATGTAGACTATGAAGTAAATGAACAAGTACAAGTTAGGAATGGTCCATTCGAAGGTTCAGTAGGTACAGTTCAAGAAATAAACACCGAAAAACATAAAGTTAAAGTTCTTCTATCTATGTTTGGAAGAGAAACACCAGTAGAATTAGAATTTTCACAAGTTCAAAAAATAAAATAGGAGGTGCCAATAAAAATGGCAGAAAAAGAAATATCAAACTTAATTAAATTACAAATTGAAGCAGGAAAAGCATCACCAGCTCCACCAGTAGGTCCAGCTTTAGGTTCAAGTGGTGTAAACATCATGCAATTTGTTAAAGAATTTAATGATAGAACAGCAAACCAACCAGGAATGATTATACCAGTAGTAATTACTGTTTACAAAGACAAATCATTTGACTTTATTACAAAAGTTCCACCAGTTGCAGTACTAATCAAAAAAGCAATAAAAATCCAAAAAGGTTCAGGGAAACCAAATATGGATAAAGTTGCTAAAATAACAAAAGCACAAGTAAAAGAAATTGCAGAACAAAAAATGCCAGACTTAAATGCAGCAAGCATTGAAACAGCTATGAGCATGGTTGAGGGAACTGCTAGATCTATGGGAGTAGTTGTTACCGAGTAAAACAAAAAAGCAACATCTTGATATGTTTTAATAAATATAAAAAATTGGGAGAGCGAAACAAATAACCAAAAGCTCGTTAAGACCAAAGGAGGTAAAGAAAAAAATGAAAGTATCTAAAAGATATGCCGAAAGTGCAAAATTAGTAGACAAAACAAAAGAATACGAAGTAAAAGAAGCATTAGAAATAATCGAAAAAATGCCAAAAACAAAATTTGACGAAACAGTTGAATTACATGTTAAATTAGGTGTTGATTCAAAACATGCTGATCAACAAGTTAGAGGTACAGTAGTATTACCAAATGGTACTGGTAAATCTTTAAGAGTATTAGTATTTGCAAAAGGAGATAAAGCTAAAGAAGCTGAAGCTGCTGGAGCAGATTTTGTTGGAGCTGAAGAATTAGTTCCAAAAATCGAAAAAGAAAACTGGTTCGATTATGATGTTATCGTAGCAACACCTGATATGATGGGTGTTATTGGAAGATTAGGTAAAGTATTAGGACCAAAAGGATTAATGCCAAACCCTAAATCAGGAACTGTAACAATGGATGTAACAAAAGCAATCAACGAAATCAAATCTGGTAAAGTAGAATATCGTTTAGACAAAACAAACATTATTCACTTAGGATTTGGAAAAGTTTCTTTTGGAACAGACAAATTACTAGAAAACTACGAAACCATTATCAATGCTATTATAAAAGCAAAACCAGCAGCAGCAAAAGGTCAATACATTAGAAGTGTAGCTATCACTACAACAATGGGACCTGGAATATATATTAACCAAAAATAACAGCCAAAGACAGTAGGCAAAAATTTAAGTCCTACCGAGGTAAGTAAAAAGTGTAATCAAAATAACACTTCTTTCATGCCTTGGAAAAGGGCGAAAGAAGTGTTATTTTCAACGATAGAAAATAAATTTTCTATCATTGAAAAATAGATTGAACAGAAAAATTGCAAGCAATTTTTCGCGTCAACAAATCTTTATGCTTATGCGAGATTTGTCAACTATTTAAATAAATATAGGAGGTGAATAATAAAAAATGGCAAGTGAAAAAATATTAAACCAAAAGAAAGAAGAAGTAACTAAATTAGCAACTAAAATGAAAGAAGCTAAATTAATACTTTTAACAGATTACAGAGGAATAAATGTAACAGACGACACAACCCTAAGAAGAGACCTACGTGGAACAGGAGCTAACTACACAATAATCAAAAACAACATTACAAGAAGAGCATTAGCGGAATGTGGAATCGAAGGTTTAGAAGAAAAATTGGAAGGACCAACAGCAGTTATAATAAGTAATGAAGATTACTTAGAGCCATCAAAAGTTATCTACAAATTCAGTAAAGATAACGAATATTACACAATCAAAGGTGGTGTAGTTGATGGAAAAGTAATGTCAGCAGACGAAATTATAACACTAGCTAAATTACCATCAAGAGAAACCTTACTATCAATGCTTGCAGGTGCTTTACTTGGAAATATTTCAAAAGTTGCAGTTGCTATTGAACAAGTAAGACTTCAAAAAGAAGAAGCTGGAGAAAAAACAGAAGCCCCAGCCAAGGAAGAAGTCAAAGAAGAAGCTACCGAAAAGCCAGCTGAAGCTGAAGCAAAAGTAGAAGAAGAAAAAGCAACCGAAACTGCAGAAGAAGCAGTAGAAGAAAAAACAGCAGAAGTTGCAGAAGAAAAAGCAGCTGAAACTGAAACAACAGAAGAAGCATAAGAAAAATGCTTGTAAATAAAAAATCAACAAATAAAAAACAAAATAGAGTAGTGAACTTAAATCACTAGAAAGAGGAGGATTTTAAAATGGAAAAAATAGAAAAATTAATCGAAGAAATCGACGCTTTAACCGTTGTTGAATTAGCAGACCTAGTTAAAGCCATCGAAGAAAAATATGGAGTATCTGCAGTAGCAGCAGCTGCACCAGCAGCTGGAGGAGCAGCAGCAGGAGCTGCTGCAGAAGAGAAATCTTCATTTGATGTTGTATTAGCAGATGCAGGAGATCAAAAAATCAAAGTTATCAAAGTAGTTAGAGATGCTACAGGATTAGGACTAAAAGAAGCAAAAGACTTAGTTGATGGAGCACCAAAAACAGTTAAAGAAGGAGCTTCTAAAGAAGAAGCTGAAGAATTAAAAGCAAAATTCAGCGAAGTGGGAGCAGTTGTAGAATTAAAATAATAATTGCAAATACAAAATTTGAGGTAGAAAACTTTATTTTAAAAAGTTTCTATCTCAATTTTTTTACGAAAAATGTCAACTTGTTGACAAACATTTTACATTTTGATACAATACCAATATAAATTATAGAAAACTAACAAAAGAAAAAGAGGAGGATAAGTATGATAAAAAAAACGACTTTAAGAAAAAGCAAAAAAGAAACTAACAAAGGTATAACCTTAATTGCGTTAGTAATAACCATCATTGTTTTATTAATCTTAGCAGCTGTATCAATTGCGACATTAACAGGAGAAAATGGAATATTAAAAAAAGCCGATACAGCAAAAAATCAAACAACTGAGGCAGAAGAAAAAGAGCAAATCAATTTAGCATATACAACTATTGTGGCAGACAAATTGCACAATAATGAAAGAAAAGACGTAATTATTAGTGCAGACGAATTACAAAAAGAATTAACGAACCAAAACGTAAATACCACAGCAACAGATAAAGATAGCAAACAAATAGAAGTAACATTTAATACAACAAACAACAAATACACTATAGAAAAAGAAACAGGAAAAATAACAGGACCAACCAATAGTGGAGGGCAAACGCCAACAGAACCAGAATACAACACGGCAACAACAGTAAAAGACGCCATAACACAAGATAAGCCATTTAAAGAACAAACACCAATAGCAGATAGCTCTAACAAAACAATAACCATTCCAGCAGACTTTAAAATAGCAAGCGATTCAGCAGAAACACTAGCAGAAGGAGTTGTAATTGAAGATTTAAACCAAAATCAATTTGTATGGGTACCAGTAGAGAATATGGCAAATTTTAAAAGAGAAGCAGGATATTCTAATGGAAGTCAACAATCTTATGATTTAACAAGATATGCAGAACCATATGCAAGTGGATATTCTACCGAAACAAATGAATATAATGCTATGAAGAAGAGTGTAGAAGATAACCATGGTTTTTATATTGGAAGATTTGAGGCAGGAAAAGATAGTAATGGAAATGTAGTAGTAAAAAAAGGAGCAGATGTCTATAATAATGTCCCATGGGGAAATACCATGAATGATATAGAAGGAACCAGTAATACAGGAGGAAAAGTAGGAGCCGTAAAATTATCCAAAGAATTTGCTTCTAAAAACAACTATACAGGAGTAACAAGTACTTTATGTTATAGTGTGCAATGGGATGCCATTTTAAAATTTATTGATTCTGATTATACTGGTTTTGCAAAAGACAGTAGTCAACAAGGATGGCATAGTGATAATTATAGAAAAACAGATACAGGAAACATAGAAACAAATCCAAATAGTATAACAGGATTAGATTTAATTTATACTAATAAACCAAATGAAATAGCCAATAAGCAAAAAAACATCTATGACATAGCAGGGAATGTATGGGAATGGACTATGGAATCCGAAACTCCCAATTACCGAGTATATCGAGGTGGCACCGTGCGGATACGAAGGTTCTTACTATTCAGCTTCCAGTCGCATTGTTAACCCACCCGAACTTGTTCACGACGGTCTTGGCTTTCGTCTTGCTTTATATTTGTAAAACGGGACGCTATGAAAACTAAAATTATGAGACCCAAAATTCATTTTACAAAGAAAAGAAAACCAAAAACAAGCCATTTTAGGCTTGTTTTTTTGGCAAAAAAAGTATATAATAAAAAGCAAATTAAGATTAGGAGTTGAAAAATATGCAAGTAAGTAAAGAAGAAATTTTACACATTGCCAATTTAGCCAATTTAGAATTAGAAGAAAACGAGATTGATAACTATATATTACATCTACAAGACATTTTAAACTTTGCCAACATTGTAAACAATGCACCAGTAGAAGACTTAGATATAACCATAGGAGCCAACGAAGCAAAAAATGTATTTAGAAAAGACGAAATAAAAGTATTTGAAGACAATGAAAGTTTATTGCAAAATGCTAGTCAAAAAGAACAAAACATGTTCAAAATACCAAAGGTTATTTCATAATAACAAATCAAAACCTATAAAGGAGGAAAATAACAAATGGAAATCACAGAATTAACCGTGCATGAGCTACAAGAAAAAATAAAAAGCAAAGAACTAACAATAGAAGACATCACAAAAGCCTACACCGACAAAATTAACGAAAAAGAAAAAAATGTACAAGCCTTTATAACCTTACTTACAAGCGAAGCCATGGAACAAGCAAAAAACATACAAAACAAAGTAGAAAAAGGCGAAATAGAGGGGGACTTAGCAGGAATACCAATAGGAATAAAAGATAATATCTGTACCAAAGGAGTAAAAACTACCTGTGCCTCAAAAATGTTAGAAAACTTTGTTTCACCTTATAATGCAACCGTTATCGAAAAACTAAATGCTGAAAATATAATAAACTTAGGAAAACTAAACATGGACGAATTTGCCATGGGAGGTTCAACAGAATATTCTTACTTCCAAAAAACAAAAAATCCTTGGAACCTAAACAAAGTACCAGGAGGCTCATCAGGAGGAAGTGCAGCAGCAGTAGCAGCTAATCTAGTGCCATGGGCGTTAGGAAGTGACACAGGAGGATCTATCAGACAACCAGCAAGCTTTTGCGGAGTAGTTGGACTAAAACCAACCTATGGATTAGTATCAAGATATGGACTAGTAGCATTTGCTTCCTCTTTAGACCAAATAGGACCAATCACAAAAGATGTAACAGATAGTGCCATACTTTTAAATGTAATTGCTGGGCATGACGAAAAAGACACTACATCAAGTGATAAACCAAAAGTAGATTACACATTAAGCCTAAAAAATGATGTAAAAGGACTAAAAATAGGAGTTCCAAAAGAATTTTTTGGAGAAGGAATTAATGAAGAAGTAAAAGAAGCATTAGAAAAGGCAATTGAAAAATACAAAGAATTAGGAGCCGAAATAGAAGAATTTTCATTAGACATCTCTAAATTTTCATTAGCAGCCTACTATATTATAGCCTGTGCAGAAGCAAGTTCTAACCTTGGAAGATTTGACGGAATACGTTATACCTATCGAACCAAAGAATATAAAAACCTAAAAGAAATCTACAAAAAATCAAGAAGTGAAGGCTTTGGAAGAGAAGTAAAAAGAAGAATAATCCTAGGAACCTATGTATTATCTTCAGGCTACTATGACGCTTACTATAAAAAAGCACAACAAGTACGAACCTTAGTCATGAACGAATTTGCCAAAGCATTTGAAAAATACGATGTCATCCTAACACCAACCTCACCAACCGTTGCCTTTGACATTGGTTCAAAATCAAGCAATCCATTAGAAATGTACTTAGCAGACATCTGTACAGTATCTGTCAATGTAGCAGGACTTCCAGGAATATCAATACCATGTGGAGTAGACAAAGAAGGAATGCCAATAGGAATGCAATTAATAGGAAACAAATTCTGTGAAGAAACCATATTAAAAGCGGCCTATACCTTCGAACAAGCAATCCAATTTAGAAAGAATTATAAACCATGATTTTGGGGACGGAGGAAAAAATCATGGTTGAATATATACTAAACCATGATTTTTTCCTCCGTCCCCAAAATCATTTGAGAAAATCAAGGAGGAGAAAATGTCAAGAGAAGATTATGAAGTAGTAATAGGACTGGAGGTTCACGCAGAGCTTTCCACCAAAACAAAAATATTTTGTTCCTGTCCAACCAAGTTTGGTGCAGCGCCAAATACACAAACTTGTCCCATTTGTATGGCAATGCCAGGAACCTTACCAGTATTAAATGAAAAAGTAGTAGAATATGCTGTAAAAGCAGGTTTGGCTACTAATTGTGAGATTTCAAAAGACAGCAAAAACGATAGAAAGAACTATTTTTATCCAGATACACCAAGAGCTTATCAAATATCACAATTTGACAAACCACTTTGTGAGCATGGTTTCATTGAAATTGAAACAGAAGAGGGAAAAAAGAAAATAGGATTAACCAGAATTCATATTGAAGATGATGCTGGTAAATTAAACCATGACGAATTTGGAGGAGGAAGCTTAGTAGATTTAAATAGAGCGGGTGTTCCTTTAATTGAAATTGTTTCAGAGCCAGACATTCGAAACGCCGAAGAAACCGAAAAATATTTAAGAAAATTAAAATCAATTTTAGAATATATTGAGGTTTCTGATTGTAAAATGCAAGAAGGTTCACTAAGAGCCGACGTCAATGTATCTGTTAGGAAAAAAGGAGATTCTAAGCTTGGAACTCGTACCGAAATGAAAAATATGAATTCTTTTAGAAGCATCACAAGAGCGATTGAATATGAAGTAAATAGACAAATCGATGTAATTGAAGATGGCGGAAAAATTGAACAAGAAACCTTAAGATGGGATGAAGTGTCTGGTAAAACTTTTTCTATGAGAGATAAAGAGGATGCACAAGATTATCGCTATTTTCCAGAGCCAGACTTAGTTGCTATCAAATTGACGGATGAATATATCAATACCATCAAAGAAATGCTTCCTGAACTACCAGAAAGCAGAAAGCAAAGATATTTGGAAGAATATAAGTTATCCGAAAAAGATGCTAATTTGATTACTTCTTCTAAATATTTGTCAAATTTATTTGAAGAAGCAATCCAAGTATGTCATAACCCAAAAGCAGTAAATAACTGGATTATATCAGATATATCAAGAATTTTAAATGAAACGGAAATGGAGCCAATTGAAATACCTTTTGATGCAAAACAATTAGGAAAATTAGTAATTCTAATTGATAAAGGAACGATTAGCTCAAGTATTGGCAAAAAAGTATTGGTAGAGTTATTTGAAAACCCAAGAGATCCAGAAGAAATTATCAAAGAAAAAGGATGGATACAAATATCAGATGAAGGAGCTATTAAAGAAGTGGTGCTAAAAATATTAGAATCCAATCCACAATCAATTGCAGATTATAAGGCAGGAAAGGATAGGGCATTAGGCTTTTTAGTGGGACAAGCTATGAAGGAAACAAAAGGGAAAGCAAATCCTCAAATGTTAAATAAGATGTTTTTGGAGGAATTGAATAAATAAATAAGGCGAGATTATAATGGAAAAATATAATCTCGCTATAATTATGTTTATTTGACAAAAAATGTAAAAGGATGTAAAATAAATTGACATCTATAGCTTTTATTTCCAATAAGTTTAATCAGTTATTTCATTTCGCAAAATATCCAAATAAAAGATTGAAAAAATCAAAAGGAGATGTTATACTAAAGGAGGTGATAGATTGCCTATTATTTCACAGTTTTATGGAATTTTAATTTACATGTATCAAGAACTAGGGGGACATCATAATGAACCTCATATTCATATAAAATATAATGAATATGAAATGTCAATCACACTAGATGGAAAAATCTTAAATGGACAATTACCGCAAAAACAAAAGAAATTAGTAGATGCTTGGATAGCAATACATGAAGAAGAATTAAAAGCAACTTGGCATGCTTATAATATAGATGGAGAATTAATAAAAATTAAAGGATTGGAGTGATGTTAATGCATCCAAAAGCTATAGATGTAAAAGTTTTAAATGATTATGAGTTAGAAATAATATTTGATAACAAAGAAAAAAGAAAATTTGATGTAAAACCATATTTCAAATTTAAGCAATTTGAGGATTTAAGAGATAGCAAAAAATTTCAAACAGTAAAGATAGGCGGATTATCAATTGAATGGGAAAATGGAGTAGACATCTGCCCAGACGAATTATATAATAATAGTAAAATAATAAAAGACTCACCAATAAAATAAGTGAGTCTTTTGTGTTATAATAACAATGGTTAAAGTGGGACTTGGTGCACTTTAGCCATTTGAGATTTAAATCAATTGCTTTTTTATGCCATCAACTACAAAGCCACAAACCACAAATTCAATGGCAAAAATCAAACTAATTTTAAACAAATTAATACCTATGTAATACATAAAAGGAGAAGCAAAAGCCAAACAATAAGTTAATAAAATCAAAGTAGAAATAAGGCAAATAGCAAAGCAAAACTTTAATCCATGCCTCATAATATTATAAGTTAATTTATCTAAGTTTTTAAAATTTTGGAATACTCTTTTTATCATAATACACCTCTTTACATAAGAACTATCATAATTAATAGTAACATGAAAAGGCATTAAAAACAATGGAAATTGATGGCAGGTAGATAACCTGTCCCAAAGTTGCCATGTATGGTATGTTGGTGCCTGTCCCCAAGTTGCCATGAGGAACAAAACAATAAGGAACTCTATTTTTAAACAGAGTTCCTTGTTTTTAATAAAAACTATGCATAATTTTTATTCTAGTCTTAGGCCATTGCTGCATTTAATTTTTTAGATAAGCTAGATTTTTTTCTAGCAGCTGTATTTTTTACAATAACACCTTTGGTGCAAGCTTGGTCAATTTTCTTAGTTGCCTCAGAAAATAAAACTTTAGCTTCTTCCATATTTCCAGAAGCGATAGCTTCTTCAAACTTTTTAACAGCTGTTTTATATCCAGACTTAATCATATTATTTCTTAAAGTTTTTTTCTCAATTACTTTAACTCTTTTTTTAGCTGATTTAATATTTGGCATTTTGTTTTAGGCACCTCCTCTTAGTCTTAATTACACTATAACATATGATATTCTAACACATTTTTTTAGAAAAAGCAAGTAAAATTCAAAATTATTATTGTAAAGCCCAAGTTTTTATGATATTATGGAAAAGGAAAGAAGATAAAAGAAAGGAAAGTGTAAACTATGATAGCAATTGGATGTGACCATGGAGGGTTCAAATTAAAAGAAGAAATTAAAAAATATTTAGAAGAAAAACAAATAGAATATAAAGATTTAGGGTGTATGAATGAAGAAAGAGTAGACTACCCAAACATTGCACAAGAAGTAGCAAAAGAAGTACAAGCTAAAAAATGTGAAAAAGGAATTCTGATTTGCCGTTCTGGAATAGGAATGAGCATTGTAGCCAACAAATTTAAAGGCATAAGGTGTGTGCTTTGTCATGATGAATTTACAGCCAAATATTCAAGACTACACAACGATGGAAACATATTAGCAATTGGAGCAGATGCGGTAACCGAAAATGAAGCCATTTGTATTTTAAGAATGTGGCTTGCCACAGAATTTGAAGGGGGAAGACATAACGATAGAATAAAATTAATTGAAAAAATAGAAGATGAAAATATGAAATAGGAGGCAAACCTTATGTGGGGAGATATAGCCATTGCTTTTTTGCTAGCCTTTATTGTAACCTTTATGACAACACCATATACCATTAAAATAGCAAGAAAAGTAGGAGCAGTTAGTATAGAAAAAGACGAAAGAAGAATGCATAAAAAAGCAATGCCTAAATTTGGTGGACCAGCTGTTATTTTAGGATTTCTAGTAGCAGTCGGTTATTTACTAATTGTTATGAGTTTAGAGCGTAAAATCAATTTATTTGGACCACAAGAATATGGAATGAAGTTATTACGGAATGTTTTTAGGAACGATTGTCATATCTATTTTTTGTGTATTTGACGATATTGTTACCATCAAACCATTGGTAAAATTAGCAGGACAAGTAATAGCTGCCATCATTGTAGTAGCTTTTGGCGTAAGAATTGACGAAATGACGCCAGCTTTTTTAACAAGCAATGAATTAAAAGAAGCTTTTTCTATTGTATTAACCATTGGCTGGATTGTGGTAGTAACCAATGCCATCAACTTAATTGATGGGCTAGACCGGATTATCAGCAGGAATTTCAGTAATATCAGCAGTTTCGTTAATGATTATTTTTGTATTAAATGGTTCACCATTGATTTCTATTTTATTAATAACTGCACTAGCAGGAGCATTAGTAGGATTTCTACCATTTAATTTTGCACCAGCAAAAACATTTATAGGAGATACAGGCTCAAACTTTTTAGGCTTTTCGCTTTCCATTATTTCCATATTAGGAGTAGCAAAAACCTATACAGCAGCAGTAATTGTGCTACCATTATTAGCATTAGGATTACCAATATTTGATACCATGTGGGCAATCATTAGAAGGTTGGTTAGAGGAAAATCAATCAAAGCTATTTTCAAAGCAGACAAAGGGCATTTGCATCATTTGATTGTATCAAGAGGCTTTAGCCAAAAACAAGCCGTTTTAATTTTATATGGAATAGCAGCAACGTTTGGAATATTTGCTATTATTATGTTAGAAAGTGGAATATGGAAGGCATTGTCCTTCTTACTAATGGTGATTGTTGCATTAGGACTAGGATATAAGAATTTTCAAGCAGAGAAGATAGAGTCACAAAGATACGAATGTGTACAATGTAAATATATTTATAATCCAAAGTCAGGAAACGAAAAAGCAGGGATAAAAGCAGGAACCGATTTTGAAGATTTACCAGATACTTGGGTCTGCCCTGTTTGCGGAGAGGGAAAGGATATGTTTGAAGTTCATAGATGATGTTTTTGGGGACTTAGATTAAAAAAACTGCTCAAAAGCATCAAAGAAAAAAGATAGAAGGAACTACAATTATGTAGTTCTTTTTGCTATAAGTTGTAGAAATAAGTGGAATTTAAGGGGTAGAATAATTGACAAGTCTTTTTGAGAGTGATATAATTTGTATATTGCAATAAATTATACAAAAGTAACATAAATTAGAAAAAGAAGTGATTTTATATGGAGAAAAAAGTTAGCGTAATTATTCCTGCTTTTAATGAAGAAAAAAATATAGCAAATGTAATCAATAAGGCGAAAAAGTGTAAATATGTACAAGAAATTATAGTAGTAAATAATAAAAGTACAGACAATACAGAAAAAATTGCCAAAAACGAAGGCGCTAGGGTAGTTGAATGTAATAGCCAAGGAAAAGGCTATGCAATGGAAGAAGGAGTAAGAAGTGCTAAGAATGAAGTTCTTGTCTTTTTAGATGCTGACATAGCAGACTATACAGAAGATGTAGTTGATAGGCTAATAAAACCAATTATAGAAAAGGAGATTGATTTTGTAAAAGCAACCTTTGATAGAGAAGGCGGAAGAATTACAGAATTGGTTGCAAAGCCTTTACTAAAAATAGTATTTCCTAGCATGCAAGCATATCAGCAACCCTTAAGTGGAATGATTGCAGGAAAAAAGAGCTGTTTTGAGAAGGTTGAATTTGAAAAAGACTATGGAGTAGATATAGGACTTTTATTAGATATGAGTAAAAAACATGTAACGATACAAGAGGCTTATTTGGGAACTTTAAAAAATGTATCAAAGGATTGGAGAGCTTTAGAGAAAATGTCTACAGAAGTTATGAAGGCAATTTTGAAAAGAAAAGAATAAGAAAGAAATATCCATCCAATAAGTTTATTAGATGGATATTTTATTCATGTGCGACAGGCATGTCGTTTAGCTAATCGGTGAAAGTCCGTATTGGAGGTATA
>CAOKJE010000036.1 GCA_948468505.1 uncultured Clostridium sp.
CATTCTTTATTATAAGTGGATCTGACTTCGTAGAAATGTTTGTTGGTGTTGGTGCGTCTAGAGTAAGAGACTTATTTGACCAAGCCAAGAAAAATGCGCCATGTATTATCTTCATTGACGAAATTGACGCAGTGGGACGTCAAAGAGGTGCAGGTTTAGGTGGAGGACATGACGAAAGAGAACAAACTTTAAATCAATTATTAGTAGAAATGGATGGTTTCGCAGAAAACGAAGGCGTAATTGTCCTAGCAGCAACCAACAGACCAGACGTATTAGACAAAGCGCTTTTAAGAGCAGGAAGATTTGACAGACAAATCGTAGTAGGTTTACCAGACATAAAAGCAAGAGAACAAATCTTAGAAGTACACTCAAGAAAAAAACACCTAGCAGACGACATCGACTTAAAAGTAGTAGCAAAAAACACATCAGGTTTTGCAGGAGCAGACTTAGAAAATGTCCTAAACGAAGCAGCCTTATTGGCAGCAAGAAGAAACTTAACCGAAATTGGCATGAAAGAAATCGAAGATGCTATGGTTAAGGTAACCATGGGACCAGAAAAGAAAACAAAAGTAAGAAGTGAAAAAGAAAACAAACTAGTTGCCTACCATGAAGCAGGCCATGCAGTAGTAAGTCATTACTTAGAAACCCAAGACCCAGTACATCAAATATCAATTGTACCAAGAGGAATGGCAGGAGGTTACACCATGTATCGTCCAACAGAAGACAAATCCTTCATGTCAAAAACAGAAATGGAAGAAAACATCGTATCCTTACTTGGAGGAAGAGTGGCAGAAGCCTTAATCTTAAACGACATTTCAACTGGTGCTAGCAATGACATCGAAAGAGCAACAAAAATTGCAAGAAGCATGGTAACCAAATACGGAATGAGTGAAAGAATCGGAGCCATCATGCTAGGAGGAAACCAAGAAGAAGTATTCTTAGGAAGAGACTTAGCACAAAGCAAAGAATATTCTGAAGAAACAGCAGCTGTAATTGACGAAGAAACAAAAAGAATTGTAGACACAGGATACAATAGAGCAAAACAAATCTTATCAGACAACATCGATAAATTACACCAAGTAGCAGGTATCTTACTTGAAAAAGAAAAAATCGAAGCGGCAGAATTCGAAGCAATATTTGGAGAATAAAATGGCCCAACGGTTCCGGGTTTAAATGGGGACGTGAGTGGGGCCGCAAAAAAATAAGGGAAAGTAGCAAATTAATATTGCTATTTTCTTTTTTTTAGTATAAAATAAACTTGTAATAAACAAGAAAATGGAGAAAAACCTATGAAGAATTATTATGAAATAT
Source organism: uncultured Clostridium sp. (assembly GCA_948468505.1). Lineage (GTDB taxonomy): Bacteria > Bacillota > Clostridia > TANB77 > CAG-508 > CAG-269. The sequence goes on from CAOKJE010000036.1 coordinate 1,312, forward strand.
TAGAGGTAAACCCAAAAGCTTCAAAGGAGGTAATCGAAAAAGCCTATAAAGTACTAGTAAAAAAATATCATCCAGACCTTTATACAGGGCAAAAGCAAATATATGCAGAAAAAAAGATAAAAGAAATCAATGAAGCTTACAACATACTAGCAGACGAATTTTTAAAAGAGCAATATGACAACGAAATATACAATCAAAACAGAATTCAATCACAAGGAGAAGTTCGAACAAGACCAGACAAGCACGGAAAAAATTATCAAGCAAACCAAAAAGAAGAAATGCCTTTAGAAGAACGAATGAAAAAGCACAAAGTCGGAAGCTTAGGAGCTATCATAGAACTAACCAAGCAGCTAATCCATGACTTAGTAAAAAGCAAAGAAAAAAGACAAGAAATCAAGGAAATAACAAAAAAGGACATACTTGCTATCATCTTAACAATAATTGTTATTATCCTAATAGGAATGATATTATGGTTTATTCCATTCACAAATGGTTGGATGCGAGAACTACTATTTGAAAATCCACTATTTAATTGGATTGGAGGGTTGTTCTCTTAAGAGGTTGCCATTTAAATCCGGAACCGTTAGCAAGTCAAAAAAACATCAAAACTAGCTATTGACAAGTCTTATGTTTTCATGTATAATAAGAGCATTAAAAGGGTTATCCCACATACAGTTTCGTATGGACCGGAAGGAGGGGAATATAAATGTCAGAAATCAAAGTTAATAATGGTAATATAGAAGATGCCTTAAAAAGGTTTAAAAGACAATGTGCAAGAAACGGAGTACTACAAGAAGTTCGTAAAAGAGAACACTATGAAAAACCTAGTGTAAAAAGAAAGAAAAAATCAGAGGCAGCAAGAAAAAGAAAATTTTAAAAACCAAATTGGATTGGAAGTTGAAAAGTAAAATAAACACTTGGAAGCTTCCAATTTTTATTGGGGATTTAAGGAACGTCCCCAAATCCCCCAAATCCCCGTTTAAAGTTCTAAAAAAATGTATATACTAAATTAAAAAGAAGGAGGAACCAAAATGGAATACAAACAAAACGAAATAAAGAAAGGAATTAAGCTTCATACCATCAACACGGAAAAATTTAAAACCAACCTAATTGCTATTTTTATGACGACAAAATTAACCCAAGAAGATGTCACAAAAAATGCAGTAATATCAGCCCTTTTAAGAAGAGGGTCAAAAAACATGCCATCGCAAGAAGAAATCAGCAAGCAAATGGAGGAAATGTATGGTGCGAGCTTTGATTGTGGATTAGACAAAACAGGAGACAATCAAGTTATCAAATTTTATTTAGAAACGGTAAATGATAACTTTCTACCACAAAAGGGAGAAGAAATGTTAAAAAACGCTATCCAGAAATTATTAGAAATTGCCTTTAATCCTTATGTTGAAAATGAGAGCTTCAAGCCAGAATATGTAGAGCAGGAAAAAAACAACATTAAGCAAAGAATTGAAGGAAAAATTGACAACAAAGCAAGATATAGTTTAGATCGCTGTATAGAAGAAATGTATAAAAACGAGGCATTTGGACTGTATAAATTTGGTAACATAGAAGACTTAGAAAAAATGGATGGAAAAAATTTATATCAATACTATAAAGAATTAATAAGCTCTTGTAAAATTGATATCTTTGTATCTGGAAAGATTGACGAGAAAATAGAACAAGTAGTGGCAAACAACGAAAACATACAAAAATTAAGCGAAAGAGAGCCGAATTACGTAGTTCCCAAAGAATTAAACAAAGAACTTCCAGAACAAGAAAATATCATAACAGAATCTATGGAAGTAACACAAGGAAAATTAATAATAGGGCTAAATGTATGCTTAGACAGAGAAGACTTAAGATATGATGCACTAATTTATAATAGCATATTAGGAGGAAGTGCCAACTCTAAAATGTTCCAAAATGTTAGGGAAAAAGCACACTTGGCCTATGTAGCAAGCTCAAGTTACTTTCGTTATAAAAACAACATTTTCATTAATTGTGGAATTGAAATAGGAAATTATGAAAAAGCATTAGAACTAATAAAACAACAAATTGAAGATATGAAAAAAGGAGAATTTACAGAAGAAGACATCCAAAACGCCAAAAAAGGAATTGTGGCAACCATTAAAACAATTGATGATGAGCAAGATACAGGAATTACCTATTATTTTGGACAAGAACTAGCAAAAAACGAAGTTACCATTGAAGAATACAAAGAAAAAATCGAAAAAGTTAGCAAAGAAGATATCATTCACATTGCTAAAAATGTAGCAATTCATACAATTTACTTCTTAAAAGATTAAAAAGATAGGAGGGAAAATAAGTGCAAGTAATTGAAAACTTAAAAGTTAGAGAAAAAGTATATATCGAAAAATTAGAAAACGGATTAACCGTTATGATAATTCCTAAAAAAGGAATTCAAAAAAAATACATGATATGGGGGACCCACTATGGTTCTAATGAAAGCAGTTTCGTTGTACCAGGAGAGCAAGAGGTAACCAATGTTCCAAATGGAGTAGCTCACTTTTTAGAGCACAAACTATTTGAGCAAGAAAATGGAACCAACAGCTTAGACACATTAACAGCATTAGGAGTAGATGCAAACGCTTACACCACAAATGACCATACAGCTTATTTATTTGAATGTACTGATAATTTTTATGAAGCAATGGACGAATTGATGGACTATGTGCAACATCCTTACTTTACTGACGAAAATGTCGAAAAAGAAAAAGGAATTATTGGACAAGAAATTATGATGTATGACGATTACCCAGAATGGCGTGTTTATCTAAATGCTATGCAGGCAATGTACCACAACAATCCAGTAAAAATTGATATTGTAGGAACCATTGAAACAATCAGTAAAATTGACAAAGACATTTTATATAAATGTTATCATACCTTTTACAATCCATCTAATATGACTATGGTATTATGTGGCGATTTTGAACCAGAAGCCTTGCTAGAAGAAGTAAAGAAAAGATTGATAGAGGTAAAACCAAAAGGAGAAATTAAAAGAGAATATCCAGAAGAGCCAGAAGAAATTGTACAAGAAAAAATTGAGCAAAAACTAGAAGTAAGTCAAGCTTTATACGCTATAGGAATAAAAGACACTGGCGAGTGTGATGTAAAAAAGCATATTGCCATGGAAATTTTATTAAATCTAATCATTGGTAGAAGCTCAAACCTTTATAAAGAATTGTACAATGAAGGAATTATTTACGCACAGCCAAGTTTGGAATATGAATTTACCAATATTTATGCCCACGTTTTAATCAGTGGGCAAGCAAACGACCCAGAGGAACTTTACAAAAGATTCAAAAAACAAGTCAACAAACTAAAAGAAAACGGAATTAACAAAGACGATTTCGAAAGAATGAAAAAAATGATATATGGTGGCTATGTTAAAGAATTTAATGACGTAGCTGACATAGCTAGAATGTTTTTAGCAGACCATTTTAAAGGAATAAATAGCTTTGATTATTTAGAAGAAATCGGAGGAATTACGGCAGAATATTTAGAGCAAATTTTAAAAGATGTCTTTAAAGAGGAAAAAATGGTGATTTCTATCGTAAAAAGTTAAAAGGGCAAAAAGAAAAAAATGTAGGAAAAACGGCATTTACCATAAAAAAGGAGAAATGCCGTTTTCTTATGTCATGCCTTGTCGAAAAACATTAAAAAATGCGCACGAAAGTTGGCAAAAAGACTTGAAAATACTTGACTTGATGGCTATATTGTGGTAATTTATAATTAGAGAAAGAAAAAAGAAAAAAGAGGAGCAAAAAAATATGTTAAATGACGAGATTTGTAAATTAAGAGATAAATTAAACAAAAGTATTGAGCAAGGCGACGACTATAGTATTACCTATCAATTGAGTGTAGAGTTAGACGAATTAATTGCAAAATATTATGAAGAGTTAAAAAATAAGAAAAAAGAGGAGAAACAAAGTTAAACCTTTCAAGCGCTATTTTTGTGTTTGAGAGGTTTTTATGTTGTGCAGGATTAAAATGTTGTGATTTTATTGACAATTTAGGATACAATGTATTATAATAATAATATAATAAAAAAGGAATAGGCTAAGCCTAATCCTGGTCGCTAAGACTTGATGTGCTTTTAGAAGGGGCTACATCAAGTTCTTTTTTTGACAGTTTAATGGTATAATTTATACCGCTAATGGATACTATCTAAAGAAGTCGTGGTGGGAAATCTTAACGATAAAAATAATATATCATATAAAAAGACAAAAATCAATATATAAATAAAAATTTACTAAAAATAAACAAAAATTCACTTGCAATTTTTAGACAAATATTATATAATACTATGCCAAGTGAGGTAGAAAAACAATGTTAGTAAACCATAAAATATTAGAAGAACTATGCCAAGACGCAGGAGAAAAAAGAGTACGGAAAAGCAAGAGTTTACAAAAGCTTACGGCAGAGTCCAAATCATGGACACAACATACCAAGACAGCAAAAACTTTGCCATCAGTAGCGTTGTAGTAGGGCAAGAGCCATACAAAACCTATGTTGAAATAAAAGAAGGAGAAGTAGAAGACATCACATGTACCTGTGAAGACTACTACAATCATTACAGTGTATGTAAGCACACACTAGCTAGTGTAATGGCATTTGCAGAAGACATGAAAACACCCCAAAACGAAGAAAAAAAGCAACAAAGCCTAAACAACAACTACAGAAGCTTCAAACAAATAGTAAACACATTTTACAACGAAGAAATAGAAGAAATTGATCAAGATGAAGACATAAACTTAAAAAACAAAGGAACCATCAAGCTAGAGCCAAAAATCATCTATGACAAATTTTCTGGAGACATGAAAGTAGAATTCAAAATTGGAAACAAAAGAATGTATAAAATCAAAAGCTTAGCAGAATTCTACACAAGAATGATAGAAAAAGAAACCTACAAATATGGGGAAAAATTACAATTTGTCCATACTCGGAGAAGTATTTGAAGAAGAAAGTAAGCCCTTATTAGAATTTATCTTAAAATATGCAGAAATCATAAAATATGCCAACTCAAACGCTAATAGCAATTACCGTTATTACGGAAAAGCCTTAAGTGACACCAGCATCATTTTAGGAAACAGTGGGATTGACGACTTATTTGACGTACTAAAAAACAAAAAAGTAGAATTCCAAAAAGATTACAACATAGAAGAAATAGAATTAACAGAAGAGCAACCCCAAATCGAATTTAGACTAAAAAAAGTAAATGACCAGCAATATGCCATTTTGCCAAACATAGAAATCTTTGATGTAACCATCATGAAAGGAAAAAACTACAAATACATCTTAAGCAGTCAAAAATTACACCGTTGCACCAAAGAATTCGAAAAAACAACCTTAAGATTACTTGAAATGTTCCGTCAAAATTACATGACAGAAGTATTACTAGGAAAAGAAGAACTAACACGGACTATTTTCCATTGTCATTCCCAAAGTAAAAGAAGCCATAAAAATAGAAAACATGAAACAAGAAGAAATAGAGCAATACAAGCCACAAAAATTAGAAGCAAAACTATACTTAGACTTTGACAAAAATGATTACCTAACAGCCAAAGTAGAATTTTGTTATGGCGAAAACGAATTTAACCCATTAAATGAAAAGCAAAAACAAAACTTTCCACGCAACATGATTACAGAAACAAAACTCCTAAACCTATTTCGAAAAACAGGATTTATGTTTGATAGCAAAAACCTACAATTCATCTTACCAAATGACGAAAACATCTATGAGTTTTTGACAGAAGACATCAACCTTTACATGCAAAAATTTGAAGTCTTAGCGACCGAAAAATTTAAAAACAAACAAATAAGACATCCCAAAATGGGAAATCTAGGTGTTAAAGTAGAAAATGATTTATTATCCATTGATTTAAAAAACATAGAAATTGATGTTAAAGAATTAAAACAAATCATGGAAAAATATGCTTTAAAGAAAAAGTATCATAGACTAAAAGACGGAAGCTTCATTGATTTAGAAGAAAACAAAGAAATTGACTTTTTAAATAAGCTAATAACCGGAATGGATATTGATTACAAAGAGTTAGAACAAGGAGAAGTACGTCTGCCAGTCAATCGAAGCCTATACCTAGACCAATTACTAAAAGGCATCAAAGGAACAGAAGTAACCAAAAATGCAGACTATAAAAAAATCGTAAACAGCCTTAACAAAGACCAGCTAGAAGAAGAAATAGAAGTACCGCAAAATTTAGAACCAATTTTAAGATATTATCAAAAAACAGGCTTTAAATGGCTAAAAGCTTTAGACAGCTACCACTTTGGTGGAATTTTAGCAGACGACATGGGATTACGGAAAAACCATCCAAATGTTATCCATCATTGTAGACTATGTTCAAAATGCAGAAAGAAGCCAAAATATAATCCCTGGACAAGAACAATTAGGGGGTGGAAAAAATAAAAGAGCAAGCTTAGTTGTTTCACCAAGTTCTCTAAGTCTAAACTGGCAAAACGAAGCGGAAAAATTTGCAAAAGAATTAAAAACCCTAGTCATTAGAGGGACTTTAGCAGAAAGAAAAAGATACATTAACCAAATAGACGAATATGACTTAGTCATTACCTCTTATGACTTACTAAAAAGAGACATTGAATTATACGAAGAAAAAGACTATCAATTCCGCTATATCATAGCAGACGAAGCACAATACTTAAAAAATAGTAATACCCAAAACGCCAAAGCCATCAAAAAAATAAAAGCAGACACAAGATATGCCTTAACTGGAACACCAATTGAAAACTCACTATCAGAGTTATGGTCAATCTTTGACTTTATCATGCCCCGGTTACCTATTTAGTTACCGAACTTTCAAAGCAATGTATGAAACACCAATTGTAAAACAAGAAGACGAAAAAGCAATGGCAAAACTAAGAATGTTAATCCAACCATTTGTCTTAAGAAGAAACAAAAAAGAAGTCTTAACAGAGCTTCCAGACAAAACCATAACCGTACTAAACAACGAAATGGGAGAAGAACAAAAAAATATCTATCTAAACTATTTATCCCAAGCCAAACAAGAACTAGCCCAAGAAATAGAAATAAATGGTTATGAAAAAAGCCAAATGCAAATACTAGCAGCCCTAACCAGACTAAGACAAATCTGCTGTCATCCAGGACTATTTATTGAAGACTACCAAGAAGGAAGTAGCAAGCTAGACCAGTGTATGGAAATCATTGAAGAAGCATCAAACGGAGGACACAAAATCTTACTATTTTCAGGTTACACCTCTATGTTTGAAATCATGGAAAAAGAACTAAAGCAATTAGGAATCAAATACTTCAAACTAACTGGTAGCACAAAAGTAGAAGAAAGACTAGAACTAGTAAACGAATTTAATGAAAATCCAGAAATAAAAGTATTTCTAATCTCCTTAAAAGCAGGAGGAACCCGGACTAAACCTAACAGGAGCCGACATGGTAATCCATTACGATCCATGGTGGAACTTATCCACAGAAAACCAGGCAACCGATAGAGCCTATCGAATTGGACAAAAAAACAATGTACAAGTATATAAATTAATTACCAAAAATTCAATTGAAGAAAAAATTTATGAATTGCAACAAAGAAAGGCAGAGCTAGTAGACAACATGCTTAGCACAAAAACTTCTTTTATTAGCAAGATGACAAAAGAAGAAATTATGAATTTGTTTGCATGATTTTGGGGACGGAGGAAAAAATCATGGATGCTTTTTGGGATGCCCTTAGCTGTGGGAGTGAAAGCGAACCACAGATAAGTAATACCTTTAGGTGCGGGGTCAAAAAGCATCGTTTTGCAAATTTGAGCCAAATGTGTTATAATTTTACAAAATAATAGACTAGGATGTCTAGAACAGCAAAGGAGGGAAGACCCAATGAAACATGTAAAAACTTTAAACACCCAGATGCTGAACAATACAGTGAAGAAGGGTGGCTGTGGCGAATGCCAGACATCATGCCAGTCAGCTTGTAAAACTTCTTGCACCGTAGGAAACCAAACCTGCGAGCAGAAGAAATAGGCGGATGGCAAAACAAAATGGGGCGAGTAAAAAATACTCGCCCCATTAAAAACAATTAACACATAAAAAAATGAAAAACTTCAAGAAATTATCAATAAAAAAATGAGATTTTTCATTTTTTTATTGATTAACTAAGGAATATATGGTAGAATGAGAATAGAAAATAAAATTGCCAAAAAAACCCAGAACGAATGGCAAGTTAAAGGAGAAGGTGGAAAATGAAAAGAAAATTTTTAGAACAATTGCAAGATTGGGAAAACAGAAATATCAAAGAACCACTTATGGTAATAGGAGCAAGACAGATAGGAAAAACCTATATAATAGAAAAATTTTGCAAAGAAAATTACGACAAATATTTATATTTAAATTTTGAAGATATAACAAAACTTTCTTCTATATTTGAGAATACTTTAGTGCCAAAAGAGATTATCAGCCAAATAGAAATATTAATAGGAGAAAAAATAGATATCGAAAAAACCGTCATATTTTTTGATGAAATTCAAATTTGCGAAAAAGCAATAACCTCTTTAAAATATTTCTGCGAAGCAAAAGAGAATTATCGAATTATAACAGCAGGAAGTTTATTAGGAGTAAAATTACATCGATTTGAATCATCTTTTCCTGTGGGCAAAGTAAGAATACTAAATATGTATCCTATGGACTTTGAAGAATTTTTATGGGCGATAGGAGAAGAAAATTTAGTAAGTGAAATACGAACTTGTTTTACTGATAAAAAGCCAATGACGGAAATTTTACATGACAAGGCAATGAAATATTATATAGATTACTTGTATATTGGAGGAATGCCACAAGCAATTTTAAATTATATTGACCATGATAAAAATTGTATTTTATTTGAAAGAGTAATACATTCTTCTATTATTACAGCCTATATTGCAGACATGAGAAAGCATACAATAAGCGGAGCAGAAACCATAAAAATAAATGAAATATATGATTCTATTCCACGACAATTAGCCAAGGAAAATACAAAATTCAAATATAACATAGTAAAAGTAACAGCCAATAAAAGAGATTATGAATTACCACTAGATTGGCTAGTAGCAAGTTCTTTGGTATACAAAGCTAATAAAATAGAAAGACCACAAACCCCATTAAAAGTATTTTTAGATAATGCCAATTTTAAAATTTACTTAAATGATGTAGGGCTATTAGGAGCACTTGCTAATGTTTCTTATCAAGATATTGGCTTAAATGAAAATAATTTATTTAAAGGAGCATTAACAGAAAATTATGTAGCACAGGAACTAAAAGCAAAGCAAATCGATTTAATGTATTATAAACCTACACAAACAATGGAAATAGACTTTGTAATAGCACAAGAAAATCAGGTAATACCAATTGAAGTAAAAGCAGGTGAACATGTAAAATCAAGAAGTATGTCAAATTACATCATGAAATATAAGCCACCTTATGCCATTAGAATTTCAGCAAGAAACTTTGGATTTTCAAATAATATCTATGCAATTCCATTGTATGCAGTATTTTGTATATAAAGGGAAAATGATTTTGGGGACGGAGGAAAAAATCATGAAAGACTATATAACTATAATAGGAGGAGGATTAGCTGGTTGTGAAGCAGCCTACCAAATAGCTAAACAAAAAATAAAAGTAAAACTATACGAAATGAAGCCACAAAAGTTTTCACCAGCTCATAGCAAAGAAGACTTAGCAGAAATCGTATGTAGCAATTCCTTCAAATCAAACTTACTAACCAATGCCTGTGGCTTATTAAAAGAAGAATTAAGACGCTTAGATTCGTTACTAATTCGAATAGCAGACGAAACAAAAGTACCAGCTGGACAAGCCTTAGCAGTTGATAGAGAAGTTTTTTCTAAAAGAGTAACACAAGAAATAAAAAATAATCCTTACATAGAAGTAATCCATCAAGAAGTAACTAACATCAAAGAAATGTTAGAAGAAGGAATTGTAATAATTAGCACAGGACCATTAACATCGAATGCCTTAGCAAGTCAAATACAAGAACTAACAGGGCAAGACAAGTTATATTTTTATGATGCAGCAGCCCCAATTGTTAGTAAAGATAGTATTGATTTTAGCATTGCCTTTTATGGAGACCGATACCGCCAAGAAAAAAAGAAAGAAGAAAGCGAAGAAGAATGGAAAGCAAGGCTAGAAAAGCAAGACAGAGAAGAACAAAGTTATATTAACTTGCCAATGAGCCAGGAAGAATATGAAGACTTTTGGAAAGAGCTAGTAGAAGCGGAGGTAGTAACCTTACATGAATTTGAAAAAAGAGAAATCTTTGAAGGTTGCATGCCAATTGAAATCATGGCAAAAAGAGGAATCGATACCTTACGATTTGGTCCCTTAAAACCAGTAGGATTTGATGACCCAAGAACGGCAAGAAGACCTTATGCAGTAGTACAACTAAGACAAGACGACAAACAAGCAAGCCTATACAATCTAGTAGGATTTCAAACCAATCTAAAATTTGGGGAGCAAAAAAGGGTCTTTAGTAAAATTCCTGGATTGCAACAAGCAGAATTTATCAAATATGGTGTTATGCACCGAAACACCTACATCAACTCAAGCCAATTATTAAACGAAACGTATCAACTAAAAAACATGCCAAACCTATACTTTGCTGGACAAATCACAGGAGTAGAAGGTTATGTGGAATCCATATCCTCTGGGCTAGTGGCTGGATTAAACGCTGCTAATGATTTTGGACGTTTTTTGGGACGGGGGCAAAAAACATCGTTTTTCAAAATATACGATGATAGGGGCTTTGGCTAACTATATTTCTACCCCAAATCAAAAGTTCCAACCTATGAATGCTAATTTTGGTATTTTGCCAGAATTAGAGGGAAAAAAGATTAAGGATAAAAAAGAAAGATATCTAAAGTTGACAGAAAGAAGTCTGGAAAATTTAGATGTGAAATGAGCAAATTTAGCGGATTTGCTCGCTTTTTTTGTTTTTTGGAATGTTTTACAATTGTTGCCAAAGTATGACAATTTTATTAAATTTATGTAAATCTATTGATATTTTTGTCAAAATTTGTTATAATTTATGATAGATGTAAATTAGATTTAAATATATTTGTGTATATGAAAGGGGTATTTTATGGAAGAAAAATTATTGGAAGTAATTGAAACTAAGATAACGAACTTGAGAAACAGTAAAAAAGAGTGTGAAACTGCAATAGAGGAAATATTAAATGAAAAAAATTAGAAAATGGAAAATTAGAAAAGACAAATGAAATGTTAGAATATGAAAAAGATTTAGCAAAGATTACGAAAGAAATTGAAAATACTGAAACAGAAAAAGAAGATGTTAATAACCTGTTAAAAGAAAAAAAGGAAAAGAGTAGACTGATTAGTAATGAACAACAGTTATTAAAAGAAGAAGAACAATGTAAGAAGACAATAGAAGAAATTTCCAAAACAAAAGTTTTTGAGAATGGAAAATTAGTAAAATCAAAAGAACAGTTAGAATATGAAAGTGATTTAATAAAAATACAAAAAGAATTGGAAGTACTACAAAAAGAAAAAATAGAACTAAAGAAGATTAATGAAGAGTTTCAAGAAAAAGTTAAAAAATATAAATTAAAAGAAATAAAAGAACAAACTAGAGAAGAGAAAACAAATGAAGAAAATAAAAAAGAAGAGAATACTCAAAAAGAAGTGGAACGATTTACGGGGGATGTAATTGATAAAAATGGAAAGGTAATAAGTAAGCAGGAAGAAACAAAAAAGGAAAAAGAACAAACTAGAGAAGAAAAAATAAAAGAAGAAAGTAAAGAGGAAAAGAAAAAGAAAGAAGAAGAAAAGAAAATCGAAGAACAAAACATTGAAGAAGGACTAAAATGGAAAGTAAAGAGAGCAGAAAATGAGCAATCAGGCGAAAGTGCACAATCAACGGCAGAAAGTGCAGAAGCAATTGAGGCAAAAATAAATAAAGCAAAAGAGGAATTTGAAAAGGCAAATAGAGATTACAAAAACATTCATTTAGGAGTAGTAGAACCAAAAATTGAGAGAGAAGAAATCGAAGGTGCAATCGAAAAAGCAGGTCTAACATTAGCAAAGGATTTAAAAATTGAAATAGGAAGAACAGGAAAAATAACTTATAATGGGCAAAGTTATGAATTTGGAAAAAGCTTTATAAAAGAAGGAACCCATTTAAATGTAAAAGAAACTATTGAATTAATGAAAGAAATAGGATTGAATCAAACTAGAAAGTCAACAGAATTTGTTAAAGAATGTATAAAGCAAGATTTTATGGATCCAACTATTATCCATATGATACATAGATTAAATATGCCAGCGGAAGATAAGAAAAAAATCATGAGACAATATGTAAGTGATGTATATAATGCAAAACAAGAAGAAAAATTTGAAAACAATTGTAACATACTATACAACGAAGAGGACTTCTCAAAGACTAATTTATGGGACAGACTAATGAAACGTGAAATAAATACAGAAGAAAAAGTCAAGATAATTTCAAAAGCACGAAAAGCAAATCGATATAATCTTGCAGATATAAAAGGAGAATACAAACCAAATTTATTATCAAAACTAATTGACATAGTTAAAAGAGAGAAAACACCTAAGATGCCAACAATGAAAGATAAACAGGTAGTAGCAAGTAAATTTAATGAGTTGTTAAATAAAAATGAGGTAGATAACGTTAATAGTGCCAAATATATGGATAATGTGAAATTAACAGATATTCAAAAAGAAGAACTAAAGGAATTGAATAAAGCACAAACTTCTCAAAGAAATATGAAAGAAGAAATCCATGTAGATGTAGAGGAAATATTAAAAGAAGAACAAAAGAAGACAAGAGAAGATGCAGAACGATTTACAGGAGATGTAGTTGATAAAGAGGGGAATGTAATAAGTGAAGCAGAAGAACCTCAAATATAGAGACTATCGTAAAAGTTGTGTAAATCGGATTTCCTTCCGATTGATAACTTGAA
>CAOKJE010000037.1 GCA_948468505.1 uncultured Clostridium sp.
CAATGTGAAAAAAGAAACGTCCCCAATTGCACATCCCCAAAAATTTTTATATTTCCCACTTAGGTACAAACTCTTCTTCATGCTCTCCTAATTCTTGCACATATCCATTTTCAATTTCTAAAGTTTCTATGTAATTTTCTATTTCTTCCCATTCTGCTTGTGTTAGTTTTCTATTTAAATTTTCCACATTTTTCGCTTGATAGGTTGGAAAGTATTGTGCCATAACACTGATATAAATTTCATTTGGCAAGTTTTCTTTTAGCCATTTCAAAACTTTTTTGCTGTTTTCTATGTGATTGGGTAAAACTAAGTGTCTTACCATAACCCCCTTTTGCATGATGCCATCTTTGTTGAATTTTGGCATTCCTACTTGTCTTACCATTTCTTTAATTGCCTTTGTTGCTATTTCAAAGTAGTCTTTTATATTAGAATATTTTTTGGCCACAGAATTATCAACATATTTTAAGTCTGGTAAATAAATATCGATATAGCCTTCTAATAATTTTAATGTTTCTACTTTTTCATAAGCATTTGTGTTATATACAATAGGAAGGGTTAATCCTTTTTTCTTAGCTATTTTTATTGCCTCTATAATAGATGGTACATAGCTAGTAGGTGTTACTAGGTTGATATTTTCTACTCCTTTGTTTTGTTGCTTTAAAAAAATTTCTGCCAAATTTTCTACTTCTATTTCTTTTCCTTTTCCCTGTTGGCTGATTTCATAATTTTGACAATAAACACAATTTAAATTGCAATTTGAAAAGAATACTGTGCCTGAGCCTTTTTTTCCACTAATACAAGGCTCTTCAAAATCATGCACACTATATAAAGCAACCTTTACTTTATTGGTTGCTTTACATTTTCCTATTTTTTGCTTTCTTCGATTTATGTTACATTCATGTGGGCAAATATTACATTTTTCAAGTGTTATCATGTTTCCTCCTTGTAGTTATCTAAAAGACCTTTTCTACATATAATTTTTCATTTTCTTTTTTTAATATAACCTTCTTTTTTTGAAATCTATCTATTTTGTTTTTAACCAATTCTTGTATCTTTCCTTCTTCTTCAGCAGATAGCTTGTCAATTTCTTCTCCCTTTGTATTTCTTAAAATGATGGTGTTATTTCCTTCTTCTAGTTCTTTTGAATAATCTTCTATATATTCTATTATTTCTACCTCATATCCATTTTCTTGCCTTTCAATTTTGTTTATATAAAAACTATCTTCTTGTTGGTCTAAACTAATTTCCTCTGCATAGTATAAATTGTTTTGCTCATCATATGGTAGATAGCTTGTCCCCTCTTTGGGAAATTGTTGCTTGAAATTTTTACCAAAAATTTCAGTTGCTTGGCTTTGAATTTGCTCTTCTGTTACTTCATATTCTTCTAAATTTTTCTTAACTACCTCCCAAACCCAATTTTCGTTTGCTTGGTTGATTTCTTCAAAATATGGTAAGGCTTCACCGGTTATTTCCTTCCACATATAGATTTGTTTTAGGTAGTTTTCAATTTCTTCAATTTCCTCCATATTAATGGTATGGGTACCTATTGCTATTTTTTTATAAGCAAACATTCCAATTAGAATAATGATTAATATTATTATGATGGTAATTAGTTTTTTCATGATTACTTCCTCCTCTTTTATCATTTGTATTTCTTTTCCTTTTTATTCTATCATAGTTTGTTTTTTTATTTCAAGTTTTTTTGCCAATGGAGACGAACCTTTTTGGCAATTTTTTGTCTTATTATTTTTTAAAACCTTTCCTATATAAATTTTTTCATTAGCCCCATTCTAAAAATTCTAACAAAAGTTTAATAACTTTTGAGAATTTTTGAACGGTCCCCCCGAAATCATTACAAAATTATATAGGAAAGGTTAAATAGCAATACAAGTAATAAAAATTGCCAAAAAGGTTCGTCCCCATTGGCAAAATTTCTTGCTACCATTTCATAACCACTTTGAATAAATCACCATCAATGAAAAGCTTGAATTCCCCTCCTTGTAGCTCTGTTAAACTTCTTGCAATCGATAATCCTAAACCACTTCCGTTCTGTATATCTTGATTTATCACCTCTTACAAATCTTTGCATCAGCTCATCGCTACTAATGTTTAATCGTTCTTTCGAAATGTTTTTTATACTAACTTCAATCCTACCTTTTTCTTTTTTCATGTCAATGTAAACTCTTGAGTTTTCTAAAGCATATTTCGTTATATTGCTAAAAAGGTTTTCAATAATTCGATAGAAATATCGGTTGTCAGCATTGATTTTAACTTCCTCTTCTGGCATTGTTGTTTCTATTTGTAGGTTCTTTTGTTCAAATCTATCTTTAAATTCTCCTATACTTTGATTCATTAGCTCTTTTAGCTTGATTTCCTCTATGTTTAGTTTTACATTTCCGAGAAGATACTTTAGAGGCTTCTACTAAATCCTCTGTTAGTTTTTTAAGTCTTTGTGATTTCATGTCTAAAATACGAATATACTCTTTTACCTTTTCATTTTGTAATTCTTCTTTTTTTAGTAAATCAACATAGTTGATGATTGAGGTTAATGGTGTTTTTATGTCATGTGATACGTTGGTAATTAATTCTGTTTTTAGTCTTTCACTTTTTAGGCTTTCTTCTATGGCATTGGAAAATCCTCCAGCTATGTCATTTACGTAAATGGCCATTTCTTTTAAGGTTCCTTCTAATTCTTGTGGATTTATATAAATGTCTTTGTCTCCTTGGTATATCTTTTCTAGTTCTTCTTTAATTTCTTCTTGCTGTCTTGTTTGCTTTCTAATTTTGTAAAACACCCATATCCAAAATAGTAATAATGCTAAAATGGCAATTCCATTTCTTATGAAAGCTGCTAAGAAAACACTAATGAATACATATCCCCAGTAATACCAAAATACTTTTTTAGAAGATGGCATTTTTTGCTTCATTTCCTCACTCATTTTTTTTGCTTTGTTACAAAACCATTTTAGAATTTTGTAACTAAAAAAGCTTTTCCAAAATGTTTTTGCCTTAATCCTTTTAATGGTGGTAACTCCTAGAACAGCACAAGCAATATAGGAAATGATATAAGCAATTCCATAACCTGTTAGCACGAAAAATCCTGAAGTATTGTAGGACATGTTACTGCCAAATGCTAAGCCAATTGTTAGAATTCCAATAGAAATAATTCCAATTATTTCATAGGGGATTTTATCTATTGTGTTGAATGCAATTTTTTCTTCTTGTTTTTTATAGCCAATTGCCCAAAATAAATAAATGGCTATTATCAGTAAGGCACCTAAACTAAAAATGCTAGTATAGATTGGCATTTTTCTATGTTGTAGCATAAAGTTATATACGTTGTTGCTTATTATAAAACTAGATATTCCAGTCACTTTTTCTTCATCAAAAGAGCTATAAATATCATAGTCTTTTAGTGTTTTTTCTCCTTCTTTATTGGTACCGTTGATAGAATTAAAATTATAGTTATATTTTATGTTTTCTTCATTAAGATAGGTTAAATTCGTTTGAATTTTTCCGTCTACTAAGTTCCAATATGTTTTTTGGTTTTTCATATTTTCCATAACTTTTTGGTAGTTACCACTTTTTATATTGGTATACATGTTTCCTGTTTCTTTTTCAACAAGGATATAACTGATGTAATATCCTATTTGATTTTTTTCGTAATTTGTTATCGCTTCATAGTAAGATTTAGCATTTTCTTCTTCACTACTTAACGCAATAAAATAGTTTTGTTTTCTGTTGGTTTGACATTGGCTTATTTTGTTGATAAAAAAGTATAAATAATTGTTAGCAAAGTTCTCTGTTTGTGAGTATTTGGTTTCTTCTTGGTTATTTCCAAATTCATTTAAAAAAGCAAAATGAAAGATACTAAGCCCGTAAAATAGCAACTAATATTGGTATCATAATGTAACATGTTATTTTTAATATACTTGATTTTCTTATTTTTTCCATTTTTACATCTCCTTTCGGAATTAGAGGACCGTTCTTTACGCTTCTATTTTATAACCCACACCCCATATTACTTTTAAGTATTTAGGGTCTTTGGGATTAATTTCTATTTTTTCTCTTATGTGTCTTATATGTACGGCTATAATGTTTTCTGCACCAAATCCCTCTTCTTTCCATACGTTTTCGTAAATTTCTGGAATAGAGTATACTTTTCCTTTATTTTTTAGTAAGAATTTTAGGATGTTGTATTCTGTGGCAGTTAGTTTTACTTCTTTTCCATCAACTACTACTTGTTTGGTTTCGTCATTTATCATTAATTCACCAGCTTGATAGATTTTATGATTCTTGTTATTGTTTTCTAAAGCTCCTAATGTCACATATCTTCGTAAGTTGGAGTTTACTCTTGCAATTAGCTCTAATGGATTAAATGGCTTGGTAATGTAATCGTCTGCCCCAGAGTTTAATCCTCCTATTTTGTCATAATCTTCTGCTTTTGCTGATAATAAAATGACTGGGATGGTTTTGTCTTTTCGAATTTCTTCCAAAGCTTCTAGTCCATCTTTTTTTGGCATCATGATGTCTAGTATGATTAGGTGTATTTCATTTTCTTCTAGTTTTTGTAAAGCTTCTTCGCCATTATAGGCTTTTATTATATGATATCCTTCTTTTTTTAAATAGATTTCAATGGCTCCTACAATTTCTTTGTCATCGTCAACTACTAATATATTATACATTTCTCATTTCCCCTTTGTTTTTTAGTATACCACATTTTTTATGAATAAAAAATAGAGAAAATATTAATTTTCTCTTAAATGCCTATTTTTTCTATGTGTATCCATCTGATTTTTTGAAAGTTATAGGCTGAAATTGGTTTATTAAAACTATCAAAAGTATGTGAGGCTATTTTTATTCCTCTTAATGTGAATTTGCTTTCTATGTCTACGATGACAAGTGTGTGTTCAAATTTTTCTCCCGTAAATGATAGTTGTGCTAGGTCTCCTATTTTTACGTTATTTTGTGTTGTTTCCATTCCTTGTGGTCCAGCTCCTTTGTTGTTAATTAGAAATTGATAGAGATATTCTACGCCACTCCATGAGGGTGATTTGTTGTTTCCATTATGATAGTACCACCCTAGGTCTTTTTGGTAATTCATGATTTTACTTCCTGCATAGATACATTGGGAAGCAAAGCTTGTGCAGTCTCCTCCTACTTGGTCAAAATTATAGTAATTAGGGTTTCTTTTTAAGGCCCATTTTTTGGCGTATTCTACAGTAGCTTCTCGGTTGTATTCTTTTTGCTTCATAGCTAGCATCCTCCTTTTTAAAAATAAATAAAAGGAATAAAAACTAATTTATTCCTTTTATCATATTCTTAATATTTTATGCTGTTTCTTTTTCGTTTTGATTTTCTGGCATTTGTCTTTTTTTCTTAGCAATTGGCCTTCTTCTTGGCTTTTCCTCATTAATAACAATTTCTGGCTCTTTCCCTTCTAAAACAGTTTCTTGGGTTAAGGTACATTTTTCAATGTTTGGATTAGAAGGTATTTCATACATAATATCTCTCATAATTTCTTCAATAATAGAACGTAAGCCCCTTGCTCCTGTTTTTCTTTCAATTGCTTTTTCGACAATTGCTTCTATTGCTTCTTTTTCAAATACTAATTCTACACCATCAATTTGGAATAGTTTTTGGTATTGCTTTATTAAAGCATTTTTAGGCTCTACTAATATTTTTACCAAAGCCTCTTTGTCTAATTCTTTTAGCGTTGCTATAATTGGTAATCTTCCTATGAATTCTGGAATGAGACCAAATTTTAATAAATCTTGTGGTAAGAGTTCTTGGAAGATTTCATATTGCTTAATTTCTTTTTTGCTTTTGATTTGACTTCCAAATCCAATTGCTTTTTCTCCTGTTCTATTTTTGATGATATCTTCTAATCCTTCAAATGCTCCTCCACAGATTATTAGAATATTTTCTGTATTGATTTGAATTAGCTCTTGGTTTGGATGTTTTCTTCCTCCTTGTGGTGGTACAGATGCAATGGTTCCTTCAATTATTTTTAATAAAGCTTGTTGCACTCCTTCACCACTTACATCTCTTGTTATTGATGGGTTTTCGCTTTTTCTTGTTATTTTGTCAATTTCGTCAATATAAATAATTCCCTTTTCTGCTTTTTGAATGTCTCCATCTGCTGCTTGGATTAGTTTTAATAAGATGTTTTCCACATCTTCTCCTACATATCCAGCTTCTGTTAATGTGGTAGCATCTGCTATGGCAAATGGTACATTCAAGATTCTTGCCAAGGTTCTTGCTAATAACGTTTTTCCACATCCTGTTGGTCCTAGTAACAAGATATTACTTTTTTGAATTTCTACGTCCTCTTTTGAGGCATTTTCTTCATGGGCTACCCTTTTGTAATGATTGTATACAGCTACGGATAAGGTCTTTTTTGCTTCTTCTTGCCCCACTACATAATCGTCTAATATTGCTTTTATTTCTTTTGGACTTGGAATATCATTTAATTCATTTAAGCTATATCCTGCTTTTTCGTCTTCAAAAATTTCGGTTTCAATTATGCTGTTACAAAGCTCTACACATTCATCGCAAATGTATACTCCTGGTCCCGCTACTATTTTTTTCACATTTTCTTGTGCTTTTCCACAAAATGAACATCTTACACTTTTTGGTGTATCATTTTTTGCCATCTTTTTCTTTCTCCCTTTTTTAACAATTGCTTATTTTCTCAAACTTCTTAATTTGGAAAAGAATTATTTTCTTTTATCCATAATACCATCAATTAACCCATATTTCAAGGCTTCTTCTGCTGTCATGTAGTTATCTCTTTCTGTGTCTTTTTGAATGGTTTCAATGCTTTGACCAGTTCTATCACTTAAGAATTGATTTAATTTTTCTCTTGTTTTTACTAAATGGTCTGCATGGATTTTTACTTCTGTTGCTTGCCCAGAAATTCCGCCACCACCGATTAATGGTTGATGGATTAAGATTTCTGCGTTTGGTGTTGCAAATCTTTTTCCTTTTTCTCCTGCAGATAGTAGTGCTGCTCCCATGCTTGCTGCCATTCCAACACAAATGGTTGATACTGGACATTTGATGTAATTCATGGTGTCGATAATTCCCATTCCATCTGTAATAGAACCTCCTGGTGAATTGATGTATAAATTGATATCTTTGTCTGGATCTTCTGATTCTAAGAATAGTAATTGTGCAATAATTAAACTAGATGTTGTTGGATTTACGTCTTCTCCTAAAAATATGATTCTATCTTTTAATAGTCTTGAGAAAATATCGTATGATCTTTCCCCTTTACTGGTTTGTTCTACAACATAAGGTACTAAACTGTTTCTTTCTAACATAATTTTTTCCTCCTTCTTGATGTTTTTTGGGATGGGGCTAAAAACATCATTTTTCTTTTTGGTATCTATTTTTTGCTTTTATTTAGAGCGATGTTTTTTTGCCTCGTCCCAAAAAACATCGCCCCCCTCTTTTATTTCATTTTTGCGTTTTTCACTAAAAATTCCATTGCTTTTTCGTTTGCTAATCCTTCTTTCATGTAATTTCTTACATTTTCGTTTTTAAGGAATTCTTCGTCATTTTCTTTTCCGTAATTTTTAGCCATTTCTTTTAATTTTTCGTCTATTTCTTCGTTAGTTGCTTCAATTTTTTCTGCTTTTATAATTGCTTCTAATGCTAATCTTGATTTGATGGCATCGATTGCTTGAGGTTCGTATTCTTTTTTTATCTCTTCTTGGGTTTTGCCCATCATTTGAAGATATTGTTCTAATTTTAGTCCTTGGTAAGATAATCGTTGTTCCATGTTTTGTAACATGCTGTCTATTTCTGTTTCAATCATTCCAGATGGAATTTCTACTTTTACGTTTTCACATACTGCTTTGATTACAGCATCTTGTGTTTCGTATTTTGCTTTGTCATCATTTTGTTTTTGTTGTTTTTGTTTGATGTCTTCTTTTAGTTCTTTTAGGGTGTCAAATTCGCTTACGTCTTTGGCAAATTCGTCGTCTAGCTTAGGTAGTTCTTTTTTCTTGATTTCATGTACTTTTACTTTGAAGGTAGCGTCTTTTCCTGCTAAGTCTTTTGAGAAGTATTCGTCTGGGAATTTTACTTGGATGTCTTTTTCTTCGTCAATTTTCATTCCAATTACTTGGTCTTCAAATCCTGGGATAAAGGTGTTGCTTCCTATTTCTAGTTCATGCCCTTGGGCTTTTCCTCCTTCAAATGCTTTTTCATCTACAAAGCCTTCAAAGTCAATGGTTGCTATGTCTCCTTTTTCTACTGGTCTGTCTTCTATGGTGACTAGTCTTGCGTTGTGTTCTTGCATGTGTCCTAGTTCGTGCTCTAATTCTTCGTCCGTTACATTATACTCAATTTTTTCGATTTCTATACCTTTGTATTTTCCAAGTTCTATTTCTGGTTTGGTTTGCATGATGGCTGTGAAGATTACGTCTTTTCCTTTTTCGATTTGGCTTACGTCGATGTCTGGTCTACTAACGATTTCTAGTTTGTTTTCTTTGACTGCTTCTTCTAATGCGTCTCCTGCTACTTCGTTGAATGCGTCTTCATAGAATATTTCTTTTCCATAGTATTTTTCTACGATTTGCATTGGTGCTTTTCCTTTTCTGAATCCTGGTATGTTAAAGTATTTTGCACTTTTAAAATATACTTTTTTTATGGCTTCTTCGAATTTTTCTGCCTCAATGGTTATTTCTAGTTTTACTTCATTTGCGTTTTTTGTTTTTTCTACTTTACAGTTCATTTTTTCAAATCCTTTCCTTGCTTTACTCCGTTTATTCTTAGTGTTATACTTTTTTGCTTTAGGCTTAAAGCATAACAGCTCATTTATTATACCACATTTTTCCTATTTTGCAAGGAATTTTTGATATTTTTCAAAAAATACTTGTTTTTTTTTCTTTTTTGTGTTAAACTTGTTACTAGTCAATTTATTTTTTAGATTTAGGAGGTGCAATTAAGAATGGCAGTATGTGAAATTTGTCAAAAAACAGCAAGTCATGGAAATAAACTTAGTATTACTCGTTCTCATATCAGCAAAAGGTCTCCTCGTACTTGGAAACCTAATTTAAGAAGAGTTAAGGTTGATATGAATGGAGCTACTAAAAGAATTTATGTGTGTGCAAAATGTTTAAAAGATGGTAAAGTAAAAAGAGCTTAACATAGCTCTTTTTTTGTCGTATTTTAAGTCTTATATTTTAAAAATTCAAAAAAAGCTTGTATATTTTGAAATTTGTGATATACTATTAAGGAATGGATCAAAAAAAGGAGTTGTATTTAAATGAAAAACAAAATTTTTATTGGATTATTTTTAATTTTAATTTTGATGGCAAATGTTTCTTTTACATCTTATCAAACGGTTACCATGAGCGTAGTAGAAGAACCTATTTGTACCATCCAATTAGGACCAAATTCAAAATTTGAAAAAAAATTAGTTGAAAAGGACTTAGCAAATAAAGAAGTAACCTTACAATTACAAGTTACTAACGATGAAATAGATGACAAGCCAACAGGTGAAATTATGTTAGTATTAGATAATTCCGACAGTATGAATGAAAAAGTTTCTGGAAACACAACAAGAAAAGATGTCATTTTTGAAGCTGCTAAAAACTTAATTTCTACTCTTTTAGATGGAAATGATCAATTAAAAATAGGAATCGTAAGATTTTCTACCAGTTTAACAGCAGAAGGAACCATTGATGACGCATCTATTGTTTCACCTTTAAGTGATAATGCTTCAGCATTGAACTCTTCTATTGGAACAATTGAAACAAATGGACCTAGAACCAACTTAGATTCTGGACTTTTATTAGCTAGCCAACAATTTACTACCGAAGAAAACAATAAATATATGATTGTACTAACAGATGGTGTGCCTAATGTTGCTGTTGATTATGACAAAACTTATTATTCTGACGATGTAATTACAAAAACTAATACACAATTAAGAGAAATTTCTGATAGTGGAGTTGAACTTATTACTATGCTTACAGGAATTAAAGACGAAGCCTATGTACCTGCTACAACAACTAAAACATTTGGTCAAATTATAGAAAACGTTTTCGGTACCACTACTAACCCAACAGCTGGTAAATTCTATTATGTAACAGATGCCGATGTAGAAAAAACAATAAAAGAAGATATTTATCAAGCCTTAGCACCAATTAAAAGATCTTTAAAAGATATTACAGTAGTTGACTACTTCCCAGCAGAAATTATTGAAAACTTTGATTTTGCTTATGTTTCAAATGCCAATATTGGTACCATTTCTTCTAAAGTAGACACTGAAAATAACTCTATTACTTGGACAATTCCTGAATTAGTAAGTGGAGAAACTGCTACTGTACAATACAAACTAAAATTAAAAGAAAACTTTGATAGTTCTATTATCGATAAAGTATTAAATACAAATGAAAAAGTAGATGTAGATTACACAGACTTTGATGATGAGGAACAATCAAAAACATCTGATGTTTCTCCAAAGCTTTTATTAGAAGAACCACCAGCTAGGTTACCAAAAGCAGGAAGTTTTACATTTATTATTTTTGCTAGCTTTGTTGCTATTTTATTGGTATATTCTTTTATAAAATTAGTAGTTCTTAATAAAATGATGAAATAACCAAAATTGCCAGAAAGTTTTAATCTTTCTGGCAATCTTTTTTATGTTAGAGAAACGTCCCCCATTGTTCTTAATTCAATTGTGCCTCTATTTTTAAAAGTCTATTATATTTTGCTACTCTATCAATTCTACAAGGAGCCCCTGTTTTTATTTGTCCTCCATTTACAGCTACTGCAATATCTGCTATGGTTGTATCGTCTGTTTCTCCAGAGCGATGTGAGATAACAGTTCGATAGCCATTGCTTTTGGCTAAATAAATCGTATCTAATGTTTCTGTTAAGGTTCCTATTTGGTTTGGCTTGATTAAAATGCTATTTCCAATATTTTTTTCGATACCGTTTCTTAATCGTTTTGGGTTGGTAACAAAAAGGTCGTCTCCTACTAATTGTACTTTGTTTCCAATTTTATTGGTTAGTTCTTTCCAAGAATCCCAATCCTCTTCTGCTAAACCATCTTCTACTGATACAATAGGATATTTTTCACATAAATCAATAACATATTGTACCATTTCTTCTTTGGTCTTCATTTGCTTTGTTTTCCAGAAATAGTAGCCATCTTTTCCTATTTTCTGTGCTTCATCATACATTTCTGTACTTGCTATATCTAGTGCTAGTACGATGTCTTTTTTTGGTTCATAACCTGCTTTTTTGATGGCTTCTAAAATTAAGTCTAAGGCTTGCTCTTCATTTTCTAAATTGGGTGCAAATCCACCTTCGTCACCTACGCCTACTCCATATCCTTTTTCTTTTAATACCTTTTTTAGGGTATGATATACCTCAGCTCCTCTTTTTAGTCTTTCTTGGAAAGTGATTTCTCCTATTGGCATAATCATAAATTCTTGAATACTTATGTTGTTTTCGCTATGTTTTCCTCCATTTAAAATATTCATCATAGGAACTGGTAATTCCTTTGCTTGAATTCCTCCAAGATATTGGTATAACTCCATATTTAAGGATTCTGCCGCCGCTTTTGCGCTAGCTAAGGATACTCCTAATAAGCTATTGGCACCTAAATTTGATTTGTTTGGTGTGTCATCTAATTTTACTAGTTCTTGGTCTATTTTTCTTTGCTCATAGACATTCATTCCGATTATTTTTTTTGCTATTTTTTTGTTGACATTTTCTACTGCTTTTTGTACTCCTTTTCCAAAGTATCTACTTTTGTCTCCATCTCTTAATTCTACTGCTTCAAAGCTTCCTGTAGAGGCTCCTGATGGTACAGAGGCAACGCCTCTAAAACCTCCTTCTGTTACTACTTCTACTTCTATGGTTGGGTTTCCTCTTGAATCTAATATTTCTAATGCCTTCACGTCTACAATTTCTAAAAAATCTTTCATTTTCGTTTCTCTCCCTTCTTCTTTTTATTTTATCCATTTTTTTCTAATTTATTCTTGGTCTTTAAAAAGCGAACCTAAGATATTTTTTATATCCTAAGCTCGCTTTAAAATTTACGAAGCTTTTTTATTTCTTAGTTCATTTGCATATTGTAAACTTACTTCATTAACTTCTCCAGCAGAGATTCTTGCAATTTCTTCAATTACTTCTTTTTCTTGTAATAACTTAATTTGTGTTTTGGTTCTATCTTGGTAAACTTCTTTGCTAATAAAATAATTATAATCTGCCATTGCTGCTATATTTGGCAGGTGCGAAATGCACATAACTTGATGGCTATTGGAAATTTTTTTTAATTTATTTGCTACAGAGTTTGCTGCTTTTCCACTAATTCCTGTATCAATTTCATCAAATACCAATACTGGCATTTTGTCACTGTCTGCTAATACTTTTTTTATGGCAAGCATGGTTCTTGACATCTCGCCCCCTGATGCTATTTTGGACAATTCTTTTTCTTCCTCCCCTTTGTTAGTTATAATGTAGAAGGTAACATTGTCTTTTCCTGTTTTTAGGTATTCATTTTCTAAAAATTCTACTTTAACATTGATTTTTGCATTTTTCATTTCTAGCTCTTCTAATTCTTGGTTGATTTTTTGGCTTAGTTCTTCTGCTTGTTTTCTTCTTATTTCATGCATTTGGTCTGCTAATATTTTCATTTGTTCTTCGATTCCGTTTTTGTTTTGTTCTTAATTTTTCATTGTATTGTTCTAAGTTTTCGATATGTTCTATTTCTTGTTTAATCTTGTCTTTATATTTTATGATTTCTTCTACTGTGTTTCCATATTTTCTTTTTAAACCATAGATTACGTCTAATCTTTCTTCGGTAAAATTTCTTTCTTCTTCATTAAAGTCCATGTCACTTTTATAGCTGTTTACGTCTCTTGCTAGCTCTTGTAGTTCGTAATAAATGCTTTTTAAGCTACTAGATGCTTTTTCATATTTACTGTCAATTTGCTCTATTTTTTCTAAGGCCCTTATTGCCATACTGATGCTATCGATTCCGTTTTCTGAAATTAAGGTGTCTGCTTCTTGTAAGTTTTGACTTATTTTTTCTGCGTTTGCCATCATTTTTCTTTTTTCTTCTAATTTGTCTTCTTCGTCTATTTTTAGGTTTGCTTCTTCTATTTCTTTTGCTTGATATTGTAATAAGTCTAATTTTCTTTGTCTTTCTTTTTCGTCACCAAAGTTTGCTTTTAATTCTTGTTTGATTTTACAATATTGCTCATAAAGCTCTCTATATTCTTGCTTTTTGTCTAGTATTTTTTCGCCAATAAATCCATCTAAATAGTTTAAGTGCATTTTGGCTTCTAATAGGTTTTGATTGTCGTTTTGTCCATGAATTTCAATAAATTCACTCATGAATTCTTTTAGTTCGTTGACAGTTACCATTCTTCCATTGATTTTACACATGTTTTTTCCGTTTAGACTGATTTCTCTCGATACTATGATGTTTCCATCGATTGCTTTTTCGTTTTCTGGTTCATACATGCATAGTTCTACAAAGGATTGTGTTTCTCCTTTTCTTATCATTTCTTTGGAAAATCTTCCTCCTGATATGATTTGCATGGAGTCTATGATTAGGGTTTTTCCTGCTCCTGTTTCTCCCGTTAATACGTTTAAGCCTTGTCCTAAGTCTATGGTTATATCTTCTATAATTCCTATGTTTTTTATGTGCATGGTTGTTATCATTTTATTTCCTCCTATTTTTTGTACTGAAAAAAATGTTCGCTTTTATTGTATCTCCATTTTTTTTATTTGTCAATACTTTTTACGAACATTTTTTTCTTTTTGTTTCACTAAATTTCTTAAAGTTTTTCTATTTCTTCTTTTGTTAGTTCTGTGATTTCAATTATTTCTTCTATTTCCATGCCTTTATGTAGAAGTTTTTTTGCCATTTCTAATTTCTCCTCTCTTCCTGCCAATAGCCATAGCCATTGCTCTAACTTACTTTTGGCATCTGGATTTTTCTTTACAAATTTTATTATAATTGGTTTTTGTTTTTTTGGCAATACCTAATTAGTAAATTTTTATATTTTGCAATTATTTCGATTTTTCCTAAGTAAATAGCCTTTCCTCCCTTCGTTTTTAGTTTTTGTTTTGCTTTTTGGATTTTCTTTGATTTTAAAATCTTGAATTTTAGAAATCGAATTGATAAATTTTAAAAAAAATATATTTTCAAATTTAAAAAATAATTTCTTGTTTTATTAAAAAA
>CAOKJE010000038.1 GCA_948468505.1 uncultured Clostridium sp.
CCCCGGAACCATTGGGACACCCTGGAACCGTTGGGCCTTTTTGGCCTTTGGGGCTCTTGTTGGTTTCTTACATTATTCCCATTTTTTTTGCAAATTGTTTTCCTTTTTTCATTAATTTTTTCTTGTTCATCATGTCACCTTCTGCATACATCATTACTAGTCCAGTGGTAATTAATCCACCTATCATAACACCTTTAACAAATTTCATTTTTATTCACCTCAATTTTATTTTCTCTTGTTTTTATCATTTTTATACTCATTTTGATATAATTTAAAAATGGAATATATTTCATTTATTGTTATCATCGCTAAAAATACACCAAAACATTTTCTTAAAATTCCCACATCAATATGAATGGAAATATTAGCACCAATGATTGCCCCCAAAATTCCAAATACAGATATCAGTATGGCTAATTTTATATCAATATTTTTATTTTTTAGATTAACAATAATTGCTACTATGGCAGTTGGAATAAAAAAAATTAAATTAGTTGCTTGAGCCACATGTTGCTCTACTCCCAACATAAAACTCAAAAGAAAAATTAGAATGGTGCCTCCTCCCATTCCTGTTCCACTTACAATTCCTGATAACATTCCTATTAATACTTCTGTCATTAGCTCCTCCTAATCTTGGGATTTCGGTACTATCCTTCTTCTACGTAAAAATCATTTTATAAGATGCATATGCCAAAAATATTGTAAATGTTATTTTCATTACTTTTTTTGGTAACTTTTTTAACAATTTTGCACCAATATAGCCACCTACTGTTCCCCCTAGTGCACAAAAAAGTGCCGTTTTCCAATCAATAAAATCACCCTTGTAATAGAAAAAACTACTAGTAACTACCATTGGCAAAATACAAAATACAGATGTCCCTCTTGCTTTTGTATCCTCTAATTCTAATAGATAAATAAAGGCTGGCACTAGTATCATGCCTCCCCCTGTTGAAAATAAGCCACTTACTATTCCCGCTAATAACCCTATTATTATTTTTTTAATCATAATAAAAACCTACTTTTTAGTAGGTTTTCCAATTTTTGTTTTTTTATGCAAAAAAACAAAGATATATCTTAAATTGGACAAAAATGCCTCGTCTAGAACCGTCCCCCATTGGACATTTAGTCTGGATTATAATATTTAGTTCCTAGCATTTTATCTGGTAAGTATTGTTGTTCTACATGATGCCCTGGAAAATCATGTGGATATAAGTATCCTTCACTATAGCCTAGTTCTTTCATTTTTTCAATGGGTGCATTTCGTATGTGCATTGGAATTTCTCCTGTATCTTTTGTCTGTACGTCCTCCAATGCTTGATTAATTCCCTTATAGGTAGCATTTGATTTTGGTGATGTTGCAACATATACCGCAGCTTGCGATAATAAAATTCTCGCTTCTGGCATACCTATCATATGAACTGCTTGCATGGCTGCATTGGCTACCACTAAGGCATTGGGATTTGCCATTCCTACGTCTTCTGATGCACAAATCACAATTCTTCTTGCTAAAAATACGGGGTCTTCTCCACCATTTAAAGCTCTTGCTAGATAAAAAATTGCTGCATCTGGGTCTGTTCCTCTCATAGATTTGATAAATGCACTAATATTGTCGTAATGCTCTTCTCCATTTTTGTCAAAAATTGCTTTTCTATTTTGAATACTATTTTTTATTACTTCGTCTGTCAAATGGATATAACCATCTTCTTCCATCGGCGTTGTTAGGGTGGCTACTTCTAATCCATTTAAGGCTGTTCGAACGTCTCCATTGCTGATGGCTGCTATTTTTCTTAACGTTCCATCCTCTATTTTTATGTTATATTCTCCTAATCCATCTTTTCTTTCTAAGGCATTTTTTAGTACTTGATAGATGTTTTCTTCTGTTAGTGGATTTAACTTAATTACCATAGATCTTGAAATTAACGCCTTGTTTACTTCAAAATAAGGATTTTCTGTTGTTGCTCCAATTAAGATAACGGTTCCATTTTCTACAAAGGGAAGTAATGCATCTTGTTGTAGTTTATTAAATCTATGAATTTCGTCAATAAATAATATACTTTTTCCAGTGGGGTTTAGCATGAAATTTTTGGTTTCCTCCACTACTTTTTTGATGTCTGCTACACCTGCAGTTACTGCATTTATTTTGTAAAATTTATATTGGGTTGTTTCACTAATGACCCTTGCTAATGAGGTTTTTCCACATCCTGGAGGGCCAAATAAAATAATACTGGATAATCTGTCTGCTTTGATGGTTCTGTATAAAATTTTGTCTCTTCCAATTACATGTTCTTGTCCTACATATTCTTCTAAGGTTTTTGGTCGCATGCGAAAGGCTAATGGTTGGTTACTGTTCATGATTTTTTCCTCCGTCCCTAAAATCACCTCATTTTCCTAAAAGGTTTAGTCCTTTTTTGATTAATTCTTCTGTGGATAGTTCGTTTTTGTCTAAATTGGTAAATACTTTTTCTATTTCTTTTTTGTTATATCCTAATACTTGCAAAGCTGCCATTGCTTCTGCTACTTTTTGGTTGTTTTGGATGACTGCTTGTAATTTGTCTTCTGCTTGTTGTTCTTTTGTTTCTTCTGGTTCGTCTATTTTTTTTGTTTTTGATTTTGTTTTATTTTGCTTGTCTACTTCTTTTTGAATGCTTTGGATTTGTTGTTCTTTGGTTATTTTGTCTTTTAATTCTAAGATAATTCTTTGGGCCGATTTTGCACCAATTCCTGGAATGCCGCGTTAGGGCTTTTACGTCTTCTGTGATAACAGCTAAGGCAAATTCTGTTGGTGTGCATACAGCAAGCATCGTTAAGGCTGTTTTGGCTCCTACGCCACTTACACTAATTAGTAGTTCGAACATTTTTAGTTCTTCTAAGGTATTGAAACCATAAATGCTAATGTCGTCTTCTCTTACTTTGTAATAGGTGTGTACTTTGACGGTTTCTCCTATGGCTCCTAGTTTTTCAATTCCTGCTTCTGCCATATTTATTTTGTATCCTAGTCCTCCTACATCGATTACAATGTATCCTGTCATTTTCATTTCTAAGCTTCCTTTTATATATGCTAACATATTTTGTTTTCTCCTTTTCTTATTTTATATATCATAAAGATAAGTTGCTTCTAAGTCTGCTTCATGTGTTAATAAGGCTATTGGATATTTTTTGTAGCTACTTCCTATTGCATTATAGTTTTCTTTTGGTTCTGTATATCCCATATGCCAACGAATAGAATATTTTTCTTCTGGTGTTAGTTTGATGTATTCGGTTATCATCATGACAGATTTTTCACCATGTCCATAGGGTATGGTGTCGTCTACTGTATAATATGGCACCTTCTCCCACACTCCTAGTGCGTTTTTAGCATTTCGGTAGTCTACTTTGTAAAAATTGGTTTTACAAATGTCATGTAATAGCCCAATGATAATGATGGATTCTTCTGGGATTTCGATTGGCATGATGCAGTTTGCTACTTTGTGTTTTAATATTTCATATACTTTTAGACTGTGTTCTACTAACCCTCCTTCATGGTCTCCATGAAATCTTGTACTGGCTGGCGCAATATAAAAATCTGATTTTTCTAAAAAGCTAATTAGTTCTTCTATTCCTTCTCTTTTTACGGTTTTTAATAGCTCGATAAATTGTTCTTTCATTTCTTTTTTGTCCTTTCTTGTTTTTATTTTTTCTTTTGACATTATATAAACACTTGACTAAAAAGTCAAGTGTTTATGCGAACATTTTTTCTTTTATTCTTCTTCTGGTGCTTCCACTGGGCAAACGCCTTGGCAAGTACCACAGCTAATACATGCTGCTTGGTCAATAACAAATCTTTCTTCTCCTTGTGAAATACATCCTACAGGACATTCTGCTGCACATGCTCCACAAGAAATACATTTATCTGTAATTTTATATGCCATCTTTTTCACCTCCTACAACTGCTTTTACAAAAAATTCTAATGACTGTCCCCCTAATCCCTAAAAGAGGGATTTTAAGGAACGTCCCCTTAATCCCTTTTAATCTTTTCTTTCTAATTCTTCTAGTTCTTTTTTGTGTTCTAGTTCTTCTTTGTCCATTTTTTCTGCTACTGCATCTTTGATTATTTTAATGTCTTTGGCATCGTATCGTTTGTAGAAATAGCCGTCTCCTTCGTTGTCTTTTATTTTGACTCTTACTCGTTCTTTTAGTGTTTCGATGGCATCTACTTCTCCTTCTCCGTCTTCTGTTTTTACTATGGCTCCTAGGTTAGGAAGATGTTCTAGTTTTTCTTCGTAGACATCATTTTCGTATTTTAAGCAACACATTAGTCTTCCACAGTTTCCTGATATTTTGCTTGGATTTAATGATAGGTTTTGTTCTTTTGCCATTTTGATGGATACGGTTTCGAAGTCACTTAAGAATGAACAACAACAAAGCTCTCTACCACAAACACCGTTTCCACCAATTCTTTTTACTTCGTCTCTTACTCCTATTTGTCTTAGCTCAATTCTGGTTTTGTAGATAGCTGCTAAGTCTTTTACTAGTTCTCTAAAGTCAATTCTTCCATCTGCTGTAAAGTAAAATAGAATTTTGCTATTATCAAATTTATATTCTACATCGGTTAATGTCATGTCTAATTTATGCTCTTTTATTTTTTTTAGACAGATGTCAAAGGCTTCTTTTTCTTTTTTTCTGCATTCTTCGTAATGTTTATGGTCTCTATAGTTGGCTATTCTTAATACCTTTTTTAAGGGGGCTACAATTTTGTCGTCTGCTACCCAACGGTTTGGTATCATTACTTCTCCATATTCTTCTCCTTGGGCTGTTTCTACGATTACTTTGTCGCCTTTTCTTACACGTAAGCTTTTTGGATTGAAGAAATAGATTTTGCCTAATTTTTTGAATCTTACTCCTATTATATTTTTCAAACTAGTTCCTCCCATAAGTTAAATAATAAGTTATCTATACTCATATCATAATTTGCGTTTTGTTTCAACCTTTTTTTCGTATTTTCCACAATTTCCATACATTTTGTGTATAAATAGTTTTGTTTGGCATGTTCTAATAATAATATATTGATATATTCTAGTATTTCTAAAATTTCTTCTTTTGCTTTGTATAAGCCTTCGGCTAATTGTATGATCTCTAGCAAGTCTTTTTGGTTTAAATTTTCTACTAGTTTTTCTATTTTATCATATTCTTCTTGCTTGTCTTTTAAGGCTATTGCTTTTCCTATGCTACCTTGAAATAGTTTTAGACGGTTTTTAGGTAGATTGGTTAGTCCATAATTTTCTTGCATATATTGTTTTATTTTTTCGTCTTCAATTGCCCTAAATTTAAGTATCATACATCTAGATTTTATGGTTGGTAAAAATAGATTTTCTTGCGTTCCTATTAAAATGATGGTGGCAAATTCTGGTGGCTCTTCTAAGGTTTTTAATAAACAGTTTTGTGCTTCTGTTGTCATTTTTTCTGCATCATTTATGATGTATACCTTTTTTTTGGCAATGATTGGCTTTTCTTGTATCTTTTTTTGTAAGAAACGAATTTGTTCTATTTTGATACTATTTCCGTCTGGCTCTATTATCATATAGTCTGGATGGTTATTGGTTTCAAATTCAATACAGGATTTACAATTGCCATTTTGGTTTGGTTCTAAACATAGCATTTGTTTGGCAAATTCTTCTGCTAATATTTTTTTTCCAATTCCTTGTATTCCAATAAATAGATAGCTATGTGATACCGTTTTGTTTTGTATGGCTGTTTTTAGCATTTCTTTGATTTCTTCGTTTCCTATTATTTTTTCAAACATCCTTGTTTCCTCTTTGTTTTTATTCTACTTTTCCCCATTTATTAAGTGGCCATATTCTAATGGATACTGTACTTTCGATTTCTTTTAAGGGAATACAACCAAAAGCTCTACAGTCTGTACTGTGATTTCTGTTATCTCCCATGGCAAAAATGCAATTTTCTGGTACGGTAAAGTTATCAAATCCTTCTCCTGTTACATCGGTTACTACGCCTGGTTGTAAGTATGGTTCTTCTAAGATTTCTCCATTGATATATACTTTTCCTTCTTTGATTTCTACCTGTTCTCCTGGTAAGGCAATTGCTCTTTTGATATAACTTCTTTTTCCTATTTCTAAAAAGTTATTGACAAACCATTGCCATGCATTTTTTTCATGATACTTGGCAACTGGATTGCTTTGGTCAATTTCTGTGCTAGCATAGTTTGTGACTGCTGGTTCTTCAAAGGTTATGATTTCACCTCTTTTGGGTAAGGTTTTGGTGGTTCTTCCCCATCTATTTAACCATAGTCTTTCGTCTTGGACTAGGGTTGGATACATGGATACTTGTTTTACGATGGTTGGCGTTCCTATAAAGTAACGAAATAGCATGGCTAATACTAATGCTATTACAATACAATAAATCCATTCTAATATGTCTTTTGTCTTTTCACTCAAAATTTCATCTCTCCTCTTTTTTTGCCAATTTTTCTATTGCCATTGGTTCCTAAGTTTATTTGGCAGGTTTTTGTTTTTTAATCTTGCTTTATTATACATCATTTTTTTTAAGTTATCAATGAAATTGTTAATATATTTTTAAATAATTGCAACAAAAAGAAGGTCTTAGACAATGTAACGTCTACTACCTTCTTATTTTTTATTTAAGTACAAACTTTTTAATTAGCATAACACCGCAAATTAAAATTCCTAGTGAACTAATCGCAAGTAATGTGTACGCAATATAGTCTGTTGTTAAACCTGTTGCTGGTATAATGGTTAGTATTTCTGAGGTCGCTTCGTCTTCTTCTTTTTCGCCTTTACTTGGATTATAGTCCCCCACTAATGTGGTTATGGTTGATCCACCTGATTTGATTACTTTTATAATCTCACTGTTGTTTCCTACACTGCTGTCTTCTTCTCTTAGAACACTTGGCAATTGCCTATAAGCATTTAAGGTTGTTAGTATTTGAGTTTGTTCTTTATTTATTCCTGCAGCTATCGGCTTTAATTCTTTTTTTAATGTTTCTGTGTACATTAATGCATTGGTTTGTTTTACTTTTTGTTTTAATTCTTCTGCTAACAAGCCATTTTCTGTCAAATCATTTTTTTCTGCTTCTTTGTAAGTATCCCAGTCCTTTGTTTGTCCTACTTCAAAGTTATTGGATAGGTTGTTATCCAAGTAGTCAATTACTGTTTTTGCTGATAAGGTTGCTAATGTATTATTGTCCTGTCCAAATCCTTTTCCATAATGGTAAAATTCCTTGTTTAAGTAGTCTAATTCACTTAGGTTGTCTACTTGTAATTCGTATTCGATTTCTAGTCTTGCTGCTTGTTGTATTTCTGTATCTAATTCAAATTTTAGAACTCCTTCCTGACCTTCTTGGATGATTGTCTTTTTACCTGCCACTTGGTTTTCTTTTAGTATTGGTCCCATATAAGTTGCATATTTTACTGTGTTTTCAATACTTCGCTTCGAAGCATCATTCGGGTCTTTTGTTATCTTAGCATCGATTAAAACATTTCCATCTGCTAGTACTAGTCTTGCTCTTTTGATTCTCTTGGTTAGCTCTAGTGTTTGTTTTGGTCTTTCGGTAATTCCAAAGTCTACTTTTTCTAAGTGATTTTCATGTCCCTTTACTTTATGCTCATCTTCACCATAGGTAGGTTCTGTTCCATATTCTATGTTTATTCTAAAGTCTGGTGTATGAGAATCCATTTGAGTGATTAGTTTTTCTTTGTTTCCATTTTCTAATTCTAATTCTTTTTGATTGTTATATTCTTCAATAACTTTTTCATTTTTATAAATCATAACTTCACTTTGGTCATCTATTTTTTGTCTTGTTTCATAGTTATCCATTGCATCTGAATAGGATTTGTCTTTTAATTTATACCATTCTATATTCTCTTGTCTTTCTTTTTCTTTGTATATGGTTCCTTTGTAGTCTTGTACACGAATTAATTGGTTGGTATTGTTATCTAGTTTATAAGTTTGTCCACCCCATGTATATTGGATTTCATACGTTTCTGGTATAAAGCCTTCAAAATGATACTCTCCGTTTGGACCTGTTGTTGTTTTAGCCACATTCCATGTTTTGGTTTCTTTATCATAAATTTCTACTACTTTATTTTTTTCATTGTTTCTTCTTCCTTTGTTAATCAATTCTACTGTCACGCCTTCAATTCCTTGTTCGTTTTGGTCTAGTTCTCCATTTCCTTGGCGGATTTTTCCTTGATTGGTTTGGTCTACTTTAAATCCTCCTGATATATCAATTTTGTCGAAGAATACTTTTCCATCTATGGTTCTTTCTTCGTTTAGTACTAGTTTTAGTCCTGGTGCTCTATCTGTATCGTCCTCATAAGTTTCTTGGTCATTTGGATTTGCATTTCCTGGTTGAGAGTATTGGTCAATTCCTGCATAGGTTAGACCCCCTAAGTCTTTGATTGAATAGGATGCTATTTCTGCAACATTGTCTAGCTTAACAGGATTATTGTCGTCTTGATTTTGTGTTACAATTTCTCCTATTTTTTCTTGTTGTACTTCTAATTGCACATAAATACTTTCAACTGTTTCTGGTTTTATGGTTGTATTTATGTTTTTCATGTGAATTTTTTGGTACTTATTATAGGATGAAGTTTCTAGGTCATAATTGATTTGTTGTTTTACTTCATTGTTAGCATCAATTTCTTTTCCAATTTTTATTTTGTTTTTGTCAAAGTAATATTTGTCATCGTAATAGTCAAACATTTCATTTATAATGCTGTTTATTGTTTGTGCTTGATTTTTTATTTGTATTTCATAAATTACCTTAACTCTTAATTGATCTTCTTCATATTTTTTCCCTAAGGTTGCTTCTTTATAGTAAACGTCTGATGGATATAGTGCTCTTGTGTAAGATGCTCCACCATATTGACTATATTTTTGCTCGTATTTTACTTGTGCTGTCATGTCAAAAACATCTGCAAATAGCTCTTTGTTAAATCGGTCTGCATATTTATAAATATGCACAGCATTGTTAATATCTACTTTTACATGTTTTATGTCTTTTACTACCATTTGTTTTGGTTGTTCTCTTTCTTTTACACCAAGGTTTATGTTTTTTAGCTCTTCGATGTCTTCTACTCTTACTTGTTCTGGTGTTTTTATTCGGTCCAAGTTTCCACCATAAGCATTTTTAGTGTTAGCATTGATTAAGAAATTGTTATAGGTATGGTTGATTGGATAGTTTTGTCCTGTATATCCATATTGACTGCCTACTCCATAGCTAAGCTTACTTACATATTTGCTTGTGTCGTAGTATAGGTTATGGGTTGGTTGATTATTGGCTCCCGTTGCTTTTTGTGGCACAATGCTTGTGTATCGTTCATTAAATGCTGGTCTATTACTTCCCTCTATTGCCTTATTTCCATTTTCCGCATTTTTCTTAAATGCTACACTTTGGTAACACAAACCATTATAAGTGAATTCTATGTAAGAGTCTGTTAGGTCATCAATTCTTATTTTTTCCATAAAGTATTTTCCTCTACTGTCTGTTTCTACCTCTCTTATCGGTACTCCATTTTTCACCAATTTTACTGTTACATTTGCTAGTAATTTATCGTTTACGTCCTTTCCTCCATCTTGATATAATTCGTTTCCGTTCCAGTTCTTTCCTTCTTGAAAGTCTTTATCTTCCCACGCATATCCAGATAAGTGCATATATACTTTTATATTTTTTAGGGTAATTGGGTTGTTTCCGCTTCCTACTGTTAGTGGAAAGATTTGCCCTGGCTCGTATTGCCAGTTTGGTCCTACGGATACTTCTTCTGCATAATAGGTTCCCATACTATCTACTATAATGTTTCCAAGTTCACCATTACTATTTGATGTAAAAATTTTTGCTTCTGCATAGGAACCATAAATTGGCATGCCGTCTTTATCTCTACCAACATAATAGCTACCACTGCCGTTTTTTAGTTTAAATTGCACTCCTGCTAGTCTTTTTCCTGTGTGATAGTCTTGTTTTGTGATGGTAAGACTTGGTGGTCCCATTTCTGCACTAGCTTGTTGATAATCCCACATTTTTATTGATGTATCAACAAATATTTGTCCTTGTTTTCCACTTTTTGTTGCCAATTCCCACCAACTAGATCCAATCCATCTTTCTCTTGTTTTTAGTGTAAAGTTTATGTTCCCATTATTTTTTGCTAGTAATGATTTGTCTACTTTTATATAAAATCTTTCTCCTGGCTTAATCGTTCCTATTTCATTTCCTGCTATATCACAAAATTGCCATCTTCCTCCACTTTTGGTTTCTCCATTGACTTCACTTCCATATTCTCCTGCAAATCTAAGTCCTGAATTACTTCCAATATAATTTAAGAAATCGCCTTTAAATGAACCTATTATATATTTAGAAGAATTATTGGGATCTTGTTTCCATATAGACTTATCACATGTTACTGTCGTCTTTTTTGACTCCATATTAGCATAGTCTCGAGCTTGACCTAGTATTTTTTCTGCCTCTTTTTTAACTTCTTCTGTTACTTTATAGTCACTCCCTGCTAAATGCTCTACATTAGCAAAGTCAGAGATATTTGTCACATAGTCTTTAAATTCTCTCCATAGTGCTATTTGTAATGCATTTCCTTCATGATATTCTGTATTAGGTCCTGGACCATATTCACCTATCAAGCTTGTTATATAAGCATATCTTCTACAGGTGCTAATTTGAGTTCTTTTATCAAGTAGTTCTTGTGCATTTGAATTATAGTTTTTATATACACTATATCCATTAACAAGAATGTTACTTAGTAAAGTAGGCCATATCCCTCCTTCTGCTTGATCTGGATCAATAATATCAGGATAAATAGAGTGTTCCACGCAAAGTACTCCATATGTATCATTTATTATTGGTCTTGGGTGTTCATCCCATCTAATGGACCAACCATATCTATTTTTAGCATTACTAACTCTATATTGACCAGCACTTATAATATAATCATCGCCTGAATATCTTCTATTATATTGATGCGTACTTCTATTCCAAGCACTTGCTGCCTCTCTATAACTGTCAAAGGCAGCTTCTTTATCCCAACTAGCACCATAAGATATTTTTATACTACTTAAAATTGCTATTACTAGAATGCTTAGTAATATAGTAATCTTATATTTTAAATTTCGCATTTTCTTCCTCCTTTCTTCATTTTATATTTTTTTCTTTATTAAATATGTTCCTACTCCCAATATAATTATTGTAATTAGAATAACTGAGATATAAACTATTATTCTACCTGTATTAAGTCCTATAATAAGACTTGCTGTTGACATGTCATCTTCTTCGGTTTTTTTATTGTTTGGCTCTGAATCGATATCTCCTATTGCTTTTTCATTATAGTCTTCTTTTATTTCTGCTGTGTTAGTTATGGTTCCTAAGTTGTCTTCTGTTATTTTTTTTGTTACGATTAAGCTTAATGTTTTAGTTTCACCTGGATTTATGATTTGCTCTGCTAAACTTTTATTAA
Source organism: uncultured Clostridium sp. (assembly GCA_948468505.1). Lineage (GTDB taxonomy): Bacteria > Bacillota > Clostridia > TANB77 > CAG-508 > CAG-269. The sequence continues at coordinate 11,476 of CAOKJE010000038.1, forward strand.
TGGCTTGTCCATTTTCTTTGATCCAATCTTTGCTTGATTGAGAGCTTATTTGTAAATCATTTGGCAGATAATCTACTATTTCCTTAGCATATCCGAGATATTTCTCCTTCATTTGTTACATTGATTTTATATTCAATTGTTACTGTTGTATCATTTACTGTTTTTCTGTCTATTTCAATTTTAGCAAAGTTACTATCTTGATAAGCGTATTGTTTTTCTCCTGTAGAATTTTTAACCGTTACCTTGCTAATATATTTGTCTAATTTTAAGTCAAATTTTTCACTTTCTATTAAACCAATATTTACATTTTCCATATTTTTGTTAATTATTTGTATTTTATCTGTTACTGCTACTGTTTTTCCTCCTAATTTTGCTGTTACTACTTTTGAGTTTTTATCTTCTTGCACTCCTGCTTTTTTGTATTCGGCTAATGTATAATTTGTATTATCATATTGGAATACAACAATATAATTTCCTGGTGTTATGTTGTTTAGCCAATATTCTCCATTGCTTCCTGTTACTGTTTCAATTTTATTGCCATTTTGATCTTTTACAACATTTCCTTCTTCATTGTATAACATAACTGGAATTCCTGGTAAGGTATCCTCTGTTGTATCTTTCATTCCATTTTTATTTTCATCAAGCCAAGCAACTCCAGATATATTATATTTTTTTACAACATTGTCTGGGTCGTTTGGATTATTCGGTAAATTACTTCCTGGATTATTGTTTTCGTTATCACTGGCATTAGGGTCTTTTTTGATTATAGTTGTTACTTCATTGGATTCTATTTGTTTTATTTCTATTGCTTTCATTACTGCTTTATTTTTGATTTCCAATTCTTTTACTCCACTTGGTAATTCGTCTGCTTCTACTAAAATTTTAGTTATTAATGCTTCCCCCGGTTGTAGTTCTTCTGTTTTAGCTACTATATTATTTTCTACCGTTACTTCCTTATCTCCTTTTTTATAAGTTATTTGCTTTATGATTAATCCTTCTGGTATTTCATCTGTAACAGTTGCATCTATCGCATTTTCTCCTATATTGGTAGCTGTTATGGTATATTCAAATTGCTCTCCTTCATACACATATTTGTCTTTTAAATTCGTCTCTTTTACAATACTAGCTTTTCCTTTAGGAACTTCATTTATTTCTTCTATATTGGATTTATATTCTTCTGTTCCTTCTGCTTTGGCTACTGTTTGTACGGCAACACTTGCATTATCGTCACTGGTTCTTTCTGATTTTATTTTTAAATATAAATAAGTTTCTTCTCCTGCTTTTAAGTTTGTTACCTTCCATGTTACTGATTTTGTATTTTTGTCATATTGTGCGTCTTTTCTTGTTTCCGTGTCATTTACGTAATACTCTTTTCTTTTACTATCATATACCATATCACATCCTTCTATGTAACTACTTTCTGTTGGTATTTTACAAGTTGCTGTAATATTTTTTAAGTTTTCCTGTGATATATTTTTTATGGTAATTTTATAATCAATCTGACCACCTTCATAATAAATCTGTTTAGTATTTAATCTTGTGTTCATATCAATTTGTAATTTTGCTTCTCGTATAGTATTTTGTATTAAGTTTGATTCATAAGTAGTATCATTTCCATCCATTTTAACTTGTACTTTTGTTCCTACTTGTTTTCCTATATTTTCTTGTGCTTTTTTTACTCTTGCATAATAGTAAACTTCCACTTCTTCCTTTGGTGGTATTTTTTCTATTGGTTGTGTGTCGTCCTCTTCTTCATTTATTTGTTCATCTTGCTGTTCTTGTATTCGATATTCATATTTTGTTTTCTCCTCTTGATCTTCATATCGATTTTGATATCCTTCACGACAAATTGCCTTTACATAAACCAATTCATTTGGAATTTCATCTGTTATTGTAATATTAGTAAGTTCTTTGTTTGTATTATTTTTTATTTTAATTTTATACTTTTGCACTTGTCCTTCGTAGATATCTTGTTCATTTCCTACTGCTATTGTTTTTGTTATAATAATAGGATTATTTTGTTGCTCTGTTTCGTTTGCTTTCATGAGTTTGGTTTCTGCATCTTGTTGTTTTGTTTCTTCGGTCACTAAGTATTTAACTCTTATTTTACAAATTCCGTCATTTTCATATTGTACGTCTTGCTCATTTATGTATTTTACTTCTATTTCTTGCTCGTCGTTTTGTTCTTGTGTTTCTACTGCAATATCACAGTTTAAAATAACATTAGCACCTTTTACTAGTTCTGTTTTGGTGTATTTTACTTGCTCTCCTGCTATTTCAATTTTGGCTACTTTTTTTCCTTCTTCGTTTTCATACACTTCTTCTTGCTTGGTTGCTAAACCTTCTCCATATAATAAACTTACTTTTTTTATAGCTACTTCTTTAACTTTTTCTGGGAATTCTACTTCTATTGTTGGGTTTTTATATAAGTCACAACTGTTTTCATTGGTGATAAGTGTTGTTTTGATTTCTACATTTTGGTTAGTTTTTCCTGCAATTAGTTGGTTGTTGTTTATTTCACTTTCTGCTTTTGTTGTGGTTTCTAGTAATTTTGTGCTAGCTTGGGCTTTCTTTTCTTGTATTTGTTCGGTTGGTTTTAGGGTTCCTTCTACTACTAAGTTGGTTAGCTCTTTT
>CAOKJE010000039.1 GCA_948468505.1 uncultured Clostridium sp.
ATCTTTTTTTCTAAGTGTAAAATTTTGTGTCTATATATCTATTCTAACACCATTTAGTAGAGGAGGAAGAGCTACACGCATGGAGACTGTAGGAAGTTTTGCTTTTGGTATTTCTCATGGGGGTGCAGAAGATGACAATGGAACGTCATTCCGTGTAGTTTTAGCTGGAATTTAATAGAAATACAAGATGCAAGTTAAAAAATGAAATTAAGTGACCAAACTATTGTAGATGCAACACAAATAAACAAAAACGAATTACAAAAAATAAAACAAGAACTAAAAGCCTGCTAAAACAAAAAAGCTTATAGAAAAAAGAATTTCCATAAGCTTTTTATTTTTGTAGAACACTTGAAATTTATTTCATATTTATATATAATAAAACCATCAAAAACAAAAGAAAGGGTGAATAAAAAATGGCAGAAATAAAACTAAATTTAGAAAACAGCAAGATTAATCAAGAAGAAATATTAGAATATAAAGACCAAGTAGAAAAAATACACAAGGAATTACACCAAAGAGCAAACGACGAAAAAGACTTTGTAGGGTGGTTAGAATTACCAACCAACTATGATCAAAAAGAATTCTCCAAAATCAAACAAGCAGCAGAAAAAATCCAAAAAGAAGCTGACATCTTGGTAGTCATCGGAATAGGAGGCTCTTACTTAGGAGCAAGAGCAGTAATAGAAAGCTTAACAAGTTCCTTTTATAACATGTTACCAGAAGAGCAAAGAAAATACCCTCAAATCATATATGTAGGAAACAACCTAAGCCCTAACTACCTAAACGAACTAATCGAATACATTGGAAACAAAGACTTTTCCGTAAATGTCATATCAAAATCAGGAACAACCACAGAGCCAGCCGTAGCCTTTCGAATTTTTAGAGAAATATTAGAAAACAAATATGGAATAGACGAAGCAAGAAGTAGAATCTATGCAACAACAGACAAAGAAAAAGGAGCCCTAAAAACATTAGCCAACAACGAAGGATATGAAACATTTATCGTGCCAGACAACATAGGAGGAAGATACTCCGTACTAACAGCCGTAGGATTGCTTCCCATAGCAGTAGCAGGAATTGACATAGACAAACTTATGGAGGGAGCTAAAATTGGTCAAGAAAGATACAATGACAGCAACTTAAAATACAACGAATGTTACCAATACGCAGTAGCAAGAAACATCTTATACAAAGAAAACAAAAAAATAGAAATCCTAGTAAATTACGAGCCAAAAATGCACTATTTCACAGAATGGTGGAAGCAACTATTTGGGGAAAGTGAAGGAAAAGAGCAAAAAGGAATTTTTCCAGCAGGAGTAGACTTTACAACAGACCTACATTCTATGGGACAATACATTCAAGAAGGAGAAAGAAACCTAATTGAAACAGTAGTAACCATCGAAAAACCAAATACAGACATAAAATTAAATCCAGACGACGACAACCTAGACGGACTAAACTACTTAGCAGGAAAAGGACTAGACTATGTCAACAAAAAAGCAATGGAAGGAACCATAAAAGCCCACGTAACAGGAAATGTACCAAACATACAAATCAGCATGGAAAAATTAGACGAAGCAAACTTAGGAGAACTAATCTACTTCTTTGAAAAAGCATGTGCAGTATCTGGCATGATACTAGGTGTCAATCCATTTAACCAACCAGGAGTAGAAGAATACAAAAAAAACATGTTTAAATTATTAGAAAAACCAGGATACTAAAAGCTAAAACGTCCCCACTGGTTCCGGGAATAAATGGGGACATGCCCCATGGCCCACTGGTTCCGGGTTTAAATGGGGACGTAAATAGGACGCTGATAGAAAGGAAACAAAATGATTTACCAAGAAAAATTTAAAATTGGACTAAAAGATGTATGGAAAGAAAAGCAAGTAAGTAACAAAGCAATACTAGAATACTTAGAAAATGTAGCAGCTTATCATAGCGATATGGTAGGATATGGGATTGCTACAGCAAGCCAAACTAATTTATCATGGATTTTGTTGGACTGGAAAGTTAAAGTAATCAAAAGACCAGAATACGGACAAACTTTAGACATACATACATGGTCAAGAGGAATCAAAAAATATTATGCCTATCGTGATTTTGAAGTTTATGATGAAACCAATAATCTATGTGTAATAGCCACCTCAAAATGGCTGTTAATCAACAACCAAACGGGAAAAATTACAAAAGTAGAAGACGAAATGGCAAACAGCTATCAAACGGAATTAGACAAATGTGTATTTCCTAATAAAGAAATTGAAAAAATAAAGGAACCGAAAAATTATAAAAATAGTATAATATACGAAGTAAAAAGGAAAGATATAGATGTAATAGGACATATGCACAATTTATATTATTTAGACATAGCCTATGAAGCTCTGCCACAAGAAGTTTACCAGCAAAGACCCTTTAATGAAATAAGAATCATGTACAAAAAGGAAATGAAACTAGGAGATATCGTAAACTGCCAATATGCTTATGAAGAGCGGCAAGCATATAGTCGTAATCACAAGCAAAGACGAAAAAACATTACATGCCATTATCGAAATGAAGAGGGATTAAGGGGACGTTCCTTAAAATCCCGATTAAAAAATCAAAAAAATTGTTGAAATTTGTAAACCATATGTGATATAATACAAATCGGTTTTAAAAAGAGGGCGAAATAAAAATAGCCTAAAGAGAAAGGAATGAAATTTAAATGAGAAAAAATTTAAGAAAAACAAAAATCGTAGGAACCATAGGACCTGCAAGTGAAAACAAATTGAAAGAATTATTTGAAGCAGGACTAAATGTAACAAGAATCAACTATTCACATGGTAGTTGGGACGAACAAGCTGAAAAAACAGAAGAAATTATCAAACTAAGAAAAGAACTAGATATCCCAGTATCTTTATTATTAGATATGCAAGGACCAGAAATTAGAACAGGAATGTTAGTAACAGGAAAAAATGAAAAAATCCAATTAGAAGACGGACAAAAATTCACCTTAGTAAATGAAGACATTGTTGGAGATAAAGACAAAGTATCTGTAACTTACAAAGAATTATACAAAGACGTTAAACCAGGAAGCAAAGTATTAATAGATGACGGTGCGATTGAATTAGTAATTGACGAAATCGTAGACAAAGATATTGTATGTACAGTAGTTCATGGAAATGGTTTAGGAAGCAGAAAAACCATCAACTTACCAGGAACAGCAGTACGTCTTCCAGCTTTAAAACAAAAAGATATTGACGACTTAAAAACAGCTTGTGAGCATGACTATGACTATGTTGCGATGTCATTTGCAAGAAACAAAGACGACATTGACCAAGTAAGAAAAGTATTAGACGAAAATGGCGGAAAAGACATCAAAATTATCACCAAAGTAGAAAACGTAGAAGGTTTAGAACACATGGAAGAAATCGTTGATAATGCTGACGTGCAAATGATTGCCCGTGGAGACATGGCAACCGAAACAGACTTTACAGAACCACCAGTTATGCAAAAAAGATTTATCAAACTATCAAACAAAGCCAATAAACCAGCAATTACTGCTACACAAATGTTAGAAACTATGACATACAACCCATTACCAACAAGAGCAGAAGCAAGTGACGTAGCAAACGCAATTTACGATAGAACCAGTGCTGTTATGCTATCAGGAGAATGTGCAATGGGAAAATATCCAGTTGAATGTGTTCAAACCATGGTAAAAATTGCAAATAGAGTAGAAAGAGACATTGACTACTGGAAAAAATTCAGAGAAAACGAAAACATAGATATGAATAGCTTAGAAAGCAAAATTGCTTACTCAACAGCAGTAATGGCAATGAATTTAGATGCTGATGCTATTTGTTGCTATACAAATACAGGAGATTCAGCAAGAAGATTTGCAGGATTAGGAGTAGGTTGCCCAATTTTAGCAATTACAGATAATAGAAGAACCTTCAATCAATTAGCAATTGCATGGAATGTAACACCTATTTATGTAGAAAAGAAAGAAGTTATTGACGATATCGTAGCAGAAGGAATTGAAAAATTAAAACAAAAAGGAATTTTAGAAAAAGGTGATACCATTGTTGTTTCAGGAGGAGCTAAATGGCTAGCATCTGCTGAAGATAGCAAAATTATTGGTGGAATTGCAAGAATTTAATTAATGTTAGAATTCGGACTTTATTTTAAGATAAAGTTTGAATTCTTATATTATTATAACCGAATTATGTAAAAAGGTACTATTAAAAAACAAAAGAGGTAGAGATGGGAAAAAATCAAATAAAAAGAATAAAAAAAGAAGAAAAAGGTTCTGTCACTTTATTTGTACTAGTGACCTGTATGTTTTTTATTACGATTGTCTTACTAGCCTATATCAATATAATGGACAAACAAATCAATCAAGAAAAACAAATCGGCCAAATTGTTAAAAATTATCAGGTAAGTGATGAAGAATTACAAAAAGCATATGATAGTTTTCAGTAAGAGAAGGGAATTTATGTAGCATTAAAGGGAAATACTTTATATTTTTACAATGATGAAAATCAAGCAAAAGAAAATGCCGACAAATATTATGAAGATATAAAGGATAAGGTCTTTACACGTTCTTGGTCAACGGGACCTAATACACCATGGTATGAAGATAGAGAAAAAATCCAAACAGTAAATATTGCAACTCCAATAACACCTATTAGCATGGCTTGTTATTTTTCAGATTTAAAATCATTAACTACAATAGACAATATTAAAAATATCAATACAAAAAATGTAACCAATATGTATGCGTTATTTTATAATTGCACTAATTTAACACAAATAGATGTATCTAATTTTAAAACAAGTAAAGTAACCTCAATGGATGCCATGTTTTATAATTGTGAAAATCTAACACGGAATAAGTGGACTAGACCAGCTTGATACAAGGAATGTTACTAATATGAATAGTATGTTTTCAACGTGTAGAGCCTTAACTAGTATAGATATATCTAATTTTAATATGGAAAATGTAACAACAATGTCTTATATGTTTGCCAGTGGTTCAAAATTGGAGACCATAAAATTTCCTGAAAATATGAATACTAGTAAAGTAACAGAGATAAGTGAAATTTTTCATAATTTCCAGTCACTAACCAATCTAGATTTAAACAATTGGAATACAGAAAACATAGTGGATATGACAAGTGCTTTTTTAAACTGTACAGCTTTAACCAATATAAATGTAAATCATTGGGACACAAGGAAAGTAACAGAAATGCAAAGTATATTTCGTGGATGTACAAAATTAACTTCAATAGACCTTTCAGGTTGGGAAACGCCAAATGTTGATACTTTTAATGCTATCTTTGAGGGTTGTACAGAATTAAAAGTTGTTAATTGCAAAGAATTTTCAATAAAAGAAGGAGCAAATGTAAGTGCTATGTTTCATGAGTGTAGAAATATAACAGATTTAAATATAAGTAAAATGGACTTATCTTATGCAGGAAGTTGGAGATATACATTTCTTAATGTACCGAATAATGTTAAAATAACAACCAATAAGAACATGAAAACATGGATAGAAACAGTATACAATCCAAATGAGGGTACAAACTTTACAAATATTGAAACAATTGATTAATCTATAAGAGCAACAAATTTTCATACCCATGAAAAAACGTTGCTTTTTTTTAATACATTATGATATACTATACCTATCAGAAACAAGAAAATAGAAAGGAGAAGGGAAAACAACAAGGCAACCTGTCCCAAAACACGACAAAAGGGGTATGATGGTGCCTGTCCCAGAACACGACAAATGAAACCAATCGTAGCGATAATTCGGAAAGCCAAATGTAGGAAAATCAACCTTTTTTAATTATTTAGTAGGAAGTAGAATATCTATTGTAGAAGACACACCAGGAGTAACCAGAGATAGAATCTATGCAGAAACAAATTGGAGAGGAAGAGAGTTTACTTTAATAGATACAGGGCGGGATTGAACCAGATTCAGAAGATGTTATTTTATCGCAAATGAGAGAACAAGCAAATCTTGCTATAGCAATGGCAGATGTTATCTTATTTTTAACAGATGTAAGGCAAGGTGTAACAGCGGCAGATAGAGAAATAGCATTAATGCTAAAAAAATCAGGAAAACCAATTGTTTTAGTATGTAACAAAGCCGATAATTTTGACAAAGATAAGCAAGAGGCCTATGAATTTTACAACTTAGGAATCGGAGAACCTTATCCTATTTCAGCAGCTAATGCCATTGGAATTGGAGATGTTTTAGATAAAATATATGAAAGTTTTCCACCAAAGGATGAAAACGAAAAAGAAGAAGATATAATAAAAGTAGCAGTAATTGGAAAGCCAAATGTAGGGAAATCTTCTTTAATCAATAAAATTCTGGGAGAAAATAGAGCCATTGTAAGCGATATAGCAGGCACAACACGTGATGCTATTGACACAGAATTTGAAAACGAAAAAGGAAAATACGTTTTAATCGATACAGCTGGAATTCGAAGAAAAAGTAAAATTAAAGAATCGATTGAAAAATTTAGTATCATGAGAACATTACTTGCAATCGAAAGAGCAGATGTCTGTTTAATGATGATTGATGCAGAAGAAGGGGTTACAGACCAAGATGCCAAAATTGCAGGAGAAGCACACGAAGCAGGAAAAGGTGTAATCATAGTAGTCAACAAATGGGACATGTTAGAAAAAGAAACAGGAACCCTAGAGAAATACAAAAAAGAAGTATACGACAAATTAAAATACTTATCGTATGCACCCATGATTTTTATATCTGCAAAAACCCGGTCAAAGAGTTCATAAATTATTTGAACTAATCAATCATGTAGCACAGCAAAATGCTACTAGAATATCAACCTCTGTTTTAAACCAAGTAATCAACGAAGCAATTGCCATTGTTCAACCACCAACAGACAAAGGAAAAAGGCTAAAAATCTATTATGGCACACAAGCTTCCACAAAGCCACCAACATTTGTCATTTTTGTAAATAACAAAGAATTGTTTCATTTTTCTTATGAAAGATATTTAGTCAATCAAATTAGAAAGGAATTTGGTTTAGAGGGAACACCAGTTAGAATTATTGTTAGAGAAAAATTTGAAAAATAATATCTAAATGGCTCATCGGTTCCGGGTTTAAATGGGGACATGGCCCACTGGTTCCGGGTTTAAGTGGGGACGTAAATTGGGAGATTAGCAAAGTAAAATAAAAAAGGAGGAATAAAAAATGGTAGCAGATGTTATCATGGCAGTAATTGCCTATTTAATAGGAAGTGTAAACTTTTCAGTCATTATCAGTAAAAAAATGGCAGGATTTGATGTAAGACAAAAGGGGAGTGGCAATGCAGGCAGCACTAATATGCTTCGCTCTGTAGGAAAAAAAGCAGCAGCTATTACCTTATTATGCGATATTTTAAAAGGTATTGTTGCCATTCTAATTTCGATTATTTTTGGAAACATTGTAAAAGAAGCAAATCAAGAACTATTATTGCAAATAGCAGGAATTGCTGTAGTAATAGGACATACTTTTCCCATCTTTTTTGGTTTTAAAGGAGGAAAGGGAGTAGCAACATCATTGCGGAATTTTATTAATGACCAACTGGAAAATAGGACTAATTTGTTTAGTATTTGCATTAATCCTAATACTACTAACCAAAATGGTATCATTAGGATCTTGTACAGCTGCCATTCTGTTTCCAGTACTAACTCTATTTATTAACGATAGCTATACTGTGCTTACACAACATAAAAATGGAAGCACTTATTTTATCTATAGTGTCATTTTAGCAATAATTGTGTTATATAATCATAGAAGTAATATAAAAAGACTAATGGACGGAACAGAAAATAGAATTAGTTTTAAAAAATAATTGCCCCAATTGCCAAAAGTAGTCAAAAAGGATGGAACTTTTGGCAAAAAAATAAAAAAGAAGGAAACAAAAACAAATGAAAAAAATAGTAGCGATATTTATAATAAGTATAATAATGTTTTTAGCAAAATACAGTTATGCAATCGACACGTTCGAAATAGAATTCAAAGTAATAGACAACAAAAAGAACGAAAAATTTGACCTTTATATTTTATTACCAGAGGACTATATTAAATTTGCCATCCAAAAAGCAAATCTAAAATTAGACTATGAAGGAGTAAATACTTTAAAGAAAAATGAAATTCCAGGCATTGTTGTTCAAAATGGAACAATTCTAGACGAAAGTTATGAAGAAAAAGGAATACAATATCTGCAAATCAGATTAAACAAAGAAAATAACATTTATTCTTTTGACATATTAGAAGATTATTCCAAAATGGATATAAAATACAGAATAAAAAATATCCAAAAAGACTATATTGTACATATCGACAATTTTAAAATCGAAAAAGGAAAATGTGAAATTGAATATGACTATGTTAAAGATATTGTAAAACAGCCCAATAAAAACATAATAAGCTTTAATATAAAAACTTTATTTATTATATTACTTATAATTATGATAGTAGGCGCTATTGCCTATAAAAAAGGAAGATAAGAAAGGAAAGGTCAAAATAAAAATGAAAAAAATAGCGATAATTGGAAGTGGAAGTTGGGGAGTAGCGTTAGCTACTCATTTAGCCAGATGTGGGAGCGAAATAAAAATTTGGTCATTTTCCAAAGAAGAAAAAGACCTTATCAATCAAGAAAGAAAATGCAAATTTTTGCCAAATTTAAAAATTCATGAAAATATAACCTGTTACAATAACTTTGAAGAAGTAATAAAAGAGGCAGAATTTATTTTGCATGTTACGCCATCCAAATTCACAAGAGAAATATTTAAGCAATACAAACAATATGTGGGAAATACCCCAGTTATTATTTGCTCAAAAGGATTCGAAAAAGAAACACTAAAAACGTTAGATGAGGTAATATTAGAAGAACTACCAACAGCTAAAATAGGTGTCTTATCAGGACCAAGTCATGCAGAAGAAGTATCAATTGCTATTCCAACGGTTCTAGTTGTAGCTTCTAAACAGGATGACATTCTAAAAAAAGTACAAGAAACCTTTATGTGTAGCGAAATGCGAATTTATACATCAAAAGATGTAAAAGGAGTTGAGCTTCGGAGGAGCTTTAAAAAACATCATAGCTTTTTGTGCAGGAGTAGCTGCAGGAATTAACTTAGGAGATAACACATTTGCTGCACTAATTACAAGAGGACTAAGTGAACTAACAAGATTAGGGGTCGAATTAGGAGGAAAACAAGAAACCTTTTACGGTTTAAGTGGATTAGGAGACCTAATTGTAACATGTTTAAGCGAGCACAGCAGAAACAGAAAAGCAGGAAAACTAATTGGTCAAGGGAAAACTTTAGAAGAAGCAAAAAATCAAGTAGGAATGGTAATTGAAAGTATTGATAACATTGAAGTTGCCTATCAATTAGGCAAAATACATAAGATTGAAATGCCAATAGTAGAAACCGTTTATCAAGTAATTTATGAGAATTTGTCTCCCAAAGAAGCTGTTAAAAATTTAATGACAAGGGACAAAAAAAGTGAATAATTATTTGATAAAAATTCCATACTAAGAGGGATTAGAGGGACGTTCCTTAAAATCCCTTTTTTAGGGATTTAGGGACACTCCTTAAGAACCGTTAATGATTTTTAAATTTGTAAAAGGAGAGAAAGAAGATGGAATTTTTTGATAAATTAGGCCAAAAGGCTTCCCAAGCATATAAATTAACTGCTGATAAAACAGGGAAAATAGCAAAAGAAACCAAACTAAAATTTAAAATAGGAGAACTAAAGACTCAAATCAATAACATTTACGAGGAAATTGGCAAGAAGGTTTATGAAAAACATATACGAGAAGAAGAAATTTGTATTAAAAAGGATTTAGAAGAGCAATGCACAAAAATAGATGTACTAAGCGATGAAATCGATAGCTTATTAAAAGAGTGCTTAACCTTAAAAAACAAGAAACAATGTAGCAACTGTTATAAGGAGATAGAAAAAGAAGACAAATTTTGCTCCAACTGCGGAAAAAAGCAAACGGAGGAACCATATCAAGAAGTAGAAGTATTAGAGGAGTTAAGAAACATAGAAGTAACGCCAAGTAATGCAATTGAAAAACAAATTATAATGGACGAATTAGAACAAAAAAACGAAAAGAAAGAGCCTATAAACCAAGAAAAAGAAAAAAAATCAAGTTTAGAAAAAACAGTACAAATAGAGGCAGATGTAGAAAAAGAAGAAGTAGACAAAAAAGCAAAAGAAAACTTAGAAAAAACAGTAGAAATCGAATCCAATGTAAAAATAGAAGAAGGTGACGAAGGAAATAACGGACCAACTTATGATGAAGAAGACAAAATAGAAGAAGAATAAAAAGTGAGAAAGGGGAGAAATAAGCTAGTAAAAAACTTTAAAAAAAGAAAGGCTAGCATAAAATAGAATGAAACTAGTAGTGCAAAGAGTAAAAAATGCAAAAGTAGAAGTAGAAGGAAAAATAACAGGAAAAATAGAACAAGGTTTTTTAGTTTTATTAGGAATAACCCATAGCGATACCAAAGAAGAAGCAGACTATTTAGTAAAAAAGCTTTGCAACCTAAGAGTATTTACAGATGAAAAAGGAAAAATGAATTTATCTTTAAAACAGATAGAAGGCAAACTACTAATTGTTTCCCAATTTACTTTATATGCAGACTGCACAAATGGAAACAGACCATCCTTTACAGAAGCGGCAAAGCCAGAACAAGCAAATGAGCTGTACGAATATTTTTGTCAAAGTTGCCAAGAAAAAGGAATACAGGTAGAAAAAGGAATATTTGGTGCTGACATGAAAGTTAGCCTTTTAAACGATGGACCAGTAACAATTATCATGGAAAAATAAAGATAAAGGTATCCAATGTCCCCAATTAAACCCGGAACCAGTGGGGACATTAATAGGGAAAACGCTCGTACAAGTATTTTATAATATCGTCAGCGTTTTCTTTTGTAATATGGACATAAACATTTTTATCCAAACAAACCCACATATTTAAATTAAAATCTTCGCAATTATCAATAAAAGTTCCAACAATTTCTGCTAGTTCTACTGGATTTTTGTATTCTTTTTCCCAGGATAAACTTTTTTCAATTTCAAAATTGGTATTATAAAAAAGGCTTAAAAAACGGTTTAATTCGCCTTCTTTTTTGCTATATAAATGAACACTAACTAACATAAAATCTCCTAAATACTTTTTATTTTTAGTATAAAAAAATACAATATATTTTATACATAGAATAAACGAAAACAAAAATGTAAATACTAGAAAAAAGAAAATTAAAGGAGGGTATAATTTGAAAAATATAAAAAGAATTGCTTATATTGTTGTGATTGTAATTTTAGTGGTGTTATCTCTTACTATTTATACCAATGCAAGTAAAAGTGACCAACAAGGACAAAAAGATAAAGTTTTTGCAGAGATTAAATACCTAGAAACGAAATTAGCCAATTTATTAAATAGTATGAATCATATTGAAGCTAGAAACTATAGTGTAATAAGTAGTGAAATTTCAAAAGCAACAACGGAAAAGTCAAATAGTGCCAATAGCTCTTCTAACCAAGGTCCTAAAAGCGGAGGAGGGTCTTCGCAAGAAGAGAGCTCTGGTGGAGCAAATTCAGGAGGAGGCGGAGGAGAACAAGGCGGGTCCAGTCAAGGAGGACAAGCCTCAAATGAAGCTTCTTCTGAAGGTTCTGCAAGCCAAGAAGAAAAAAAGAATCAAAAATTTGAGTTAAAAGAAACAGGAGTATTAACAAATGAAGAGGATATCAATTGGGATATTGTAAAAAGAGAAGTGGAAGGCATATATGTTTCTATTCCATCTATAACGATGGATTTTTATGAATTAAATCTTAATCAAGAGGATATTTTGGGATTTAATACACAATATGACAACTTAACAAAGGCTGTAAAGACTGAGAAAAAAGAGGAGGTATTAGCAGGACTTACAAGTGTATATGATTTTTTACCTAAATTTTTACGTGGTAGCAGTCAAGATGCACTCTATACTACTTTAATAGAAACAAAAAGTCATGTTTTTAAAGCATATTCTAAATTAGATGGCGGAAATTGGCAAGAAATTTCAAATGATATGAAAAATGCAATTGATACGTATTCAAAGTTACTAACTAATACAGAGATTGAGGCAAGAAAACAATACAATGTAAGTAAAGGATATATTATGATCAATGAATTGCAAAATGCTACTAATTTAAAAGAACCTTCTGTGTTTTTAATAAAATATAAGAATTTACTAGAAGAATTTAATAATATATGATAGGATGGATAGGAAAATAGTAAGTAAAAATTATTTTACAAGATACTTTTGTTATGTCTACTTGCAGAATGAGAAATTTAAAAAATGTATTGATTTTTGTTTAAATATAGTATATTATAAAACATGTAAAATACTTCATACGAATGACAAAAATAAAATTTAGGAGGAGAAAAATGAAAAGAAAAGAATTAGCTATTTTAGTAATTTCTATAATGTTTTTAGTACTATTATTGGGAACAACAAAAGTTAATGCAGCAAGGAATACATGGGTGTTTGGAATAACAGAATCTTTAGATATTGCAACAACTGTAGATACGGATCCCAAAATTTTTGGTGAATATGGAAAAGGAGAGCCTGCTATAACAACAGAAGATTTTAGGAAAATTGAGATAAAAGAATTAGTACGAGGAAAAACTTATGTAGTTTGGGATGGAAATACAGCTAATAAAATTAATAATTGCACCTTAAGTGTAAAAGGAGTAAACTTTGGTACTTTAGAACAAACAAATACAAAATTATGGGGAGATTTCCAAGGGGATGGAGATATTTGTGCATATATTTTAAAAGTTGATAAAAATGCAGTATTACCAACAGAAACAAGCAATGGATACTATTCTATCGAAACCACTATTGAAGATTGGAATTTATTACTTCCAAGTAATGTGACTTTAGTAAATGAAGAAACATTAAAAACAAATACAATTACAAATAACGACAATAATGATATAAAAGTAGGAATTACAGGTAAAATATCATCTAATGCAAAAGTAGTTCTAAATACAATAACAGAAACAACAAATGAATTTAAAACTATGCAAACAGCATTAACAAACCATATTACAAAAAATTTCAGTAAATATGATAGTAAAACTCTATTTGTAAAAGATATAAAAATAGAAAACGGAAAATTTGATGGAAAATTAACATTAACATTCGATATTGGAACAGCATACAATGCAATGAAATTTGTCGTAGCCCATCAAAAGAGTTCAGATAATACAATGGAATACTTTAATGGAATAGTAACAGATGGAAAAGCAACAATAGAAGTGACAGAATTCTCTCCTTTTGCTATATCAGTACTTACAGAGAATAATAATGAAGTAGATAAAGACAAGAAAGAAATAAAAAAAGGCGAAAAAGATGATACGCCAAAAACAGGAACAACAAGCAATATCCATTTTCTGCTACCTTTAACAGTTGTAACAGCACTAGGGACTGTGACATACTACAAGAAACAAAATAGATAAAATTATAAAAGGACAGAGTAAAATCTGTCTTTTTTCAAAAGGAGACTAACAAAATGAATAAAAGTAAACATAGCAAGACAAAAACGAAGATAAGAAAAATTCAACTAATTCTTATTATAACATTGATTATAAGCGTTTTGTGCATAGCATATTACTATCATAAGCAAAAAGAAAAACAAAATCCATTAGATAATATAAAAATTGATACAAGCCAAGTTGTAGAAGATAAAACGGAAAGAATGTTACAAGTAGAAGAACTAAAAAAAGAGAAT
>CAOKJE010000040.1 GCA_948468505.1 uncultured Clostridium sp.
AAAAAGAGGAGGAGATATCTATGAGCCCAGTAACTAAAATGCTACTTGATTTAGAGCTAAAAGGAGAGGAACGAGGAGAAAAGCGAGGAATTGCAAAAGGAATTATGAAAGCAGCAAAGAAAATGTTAGAAAGAAACATGAAACTAAAAGAAATCGAAGAAATAACAGGTCTAAGCAAAGAAGAAATAAAAAAACTACAAGAATGTGGATAAAAAGGACAAAAAGAGTAATTCGAGAGACAAAATCCAATTACTCTTTTTTTTTTTAACTCCAAATCATTTGCAAGAAAGACGCAACACCTTAAAGAAAATTATGTAAATTTTTAAAAACAATTGACAAAACCCAAGAAAAGGGCTAAAATAAAAGTATTGGGAAGAAAAAACAACCAGAACATGCCAAAACATATCAAAAGGGGTGATGGATTTGCTAAAAATATACAACACAAACATAGAAACCAATAAAATCGAAGAAATCAAAGAATTCAAAAAAGGAGCATGGATTAATTTAGTCAATCCATCGGAAAGCGAAATCAAAAAAGTATGTCAAAGCATAGAAATAGAAGAAGACTTCATCCGTTATGCCCTAGACTATGAAGAAAAAGCAAGAATAGACAAAGAAGAAGACGACAACACAACTCTATTTATAGTAGACGTACCAATCATAGAAAAAAGCGAAGAAAACGACATATACACCACCATGCCACTAGGAATGATAGTAGTAAGAGACGACTACTTTGTAACCGTATCTCTAAAGAAAAACAAAATAATCGAAGACTTTGAAAAGAAAAAAATCAAAAACCTACAAACCTATAAAAAAACCAGATTCATCTTTCAAATCTTATACCTAAACTCCTCTTACTACCTAAGCTACCTAAAACAAATCAACAAAGAAACAGAAATTGCAGAATACATACTAAAAAACTCCATGAAAAACAAAGAGCTCTTAAAACTACTTAGCTTAGAAAAAGGACTAGTATACTTCACAACCTCCTTAAAATCCAACGAACTTGTCATGGAAAAAACCTTAAGAGGAAAAATCATAAAACTATATGAAGACGACGAAGAAATACTAGAAGACGCCATCACAGAAAACAGACAAGCCATCGAAATGGCACAAATCTATCGAGACATCTTAAATGGAACCATGGATGCCTATGCATCCATCATCTCCAACAACCTAAATGGAGTAATGAAATTCCTAACCTCCATAACCATAGTACTAGCCGTACCAACTATGATATCAAGCTTTTGGGGAATGAATGTGGGCTTACCATTGCAAAACAGTCCTTACCGGGTTTGTCGCCATGATACTAATTTCAGTTGTCTTAACGTTGTTAGTAACGTATTGGTTAAAAAGAAAAGACATGTTAAATTAAGAAAGCTGATTTTGGGGACGGAGGAAAAAATCATGATTGAATAACAACTCAATCATGATTTTTTCCTCCGTCCCCAAAATCAGCCCCAAAATTATCCTAAAACGCTGGACCAACAATACTTTTAATCCTATCCAATTGCAATCTCAAATTATCATACAAAGACTTCGAAAAAGAAGGAGAAACGCCATTTAAAACAGAAGTATCATAAGCATCTATTGACTTTTCAATATCCAAAAGCTTCATTTTCCTAGACTTAGAAGAATTATCCTTTAACATATAAATAGGAATATAATCAGCACCATCAATCGAAACCTTACCATCAACATGTTTCGTTATCTTCAAATTCAAAATAATCGAATTTCTAGTATTATCAGCATTTTGATCACAAATAAAATTACCCAAAGCATAAATCACAAAGCCCTCTTTTGTCGTACCATCTTCCAAAGTAACCGTCCTTTTCTCCATTGGCTCTAACACATGAGGATGATTACCCAAAATAACATCCACACCATTTTGAAACAAAAAATCAGCCAAAGATTTCTGCTCATCATTTGCAGAAGTTTGATACTCTGTGCCCCAATGCATACAAGCAACAACCAAATCAGCACCTTGTGACTTAGCAGCATCAATATCCTTTTTCATCAACTCTTTATCAATCAAATTAACACAAAAATCTTTTCCCGAAGGAACAGCAATACCATTTGTTCCGTAAGTATAATTAACAAAAGCAAGCTTCACACCCTTAACATATCGAAACAAAATCGTATCCCTATCCTCAGCCGTTTGATAAGTACCGAAGATGCGAAATATCAGCATCATTCAAAACATCAATCGTTCGACAAAGACCATCAAATCCCATATCTAGGCAATGATTACCAGCCGTTGACAACACATTAACCCCAAGCTTTTTCAAATCATAAGCCAATTGGTCTGGAGAATTAAACTTAGGATAATTACTATAACCCCTATCTTTTCCTGCAAAACTAGTCTCCAAACTACCCACAACAATATCAGCAGTCTTCAAATAACGATTAATATCTTCAAAAACATAAGAAAAATCATAACTATCCGTTTCCTTTTGATAAGCATCAAGATATTGTGTATTATGACACATAACGTCACCAATAGCGGTTAAAGTAAAAGAAGTATCCATCTCCTGTTTTTCCTCTTGCTCCTCCTCATTTTCGCTAGAAGCGGACAAAGAAGATTCTCTTGCCAAAGTCTCATCCACTTCTGCTAAAAACTGCTTATGCTTAATCGCTTTATTAATATGAAAAAAAGCAATCACACATAAAAAAACAGCAAACAAAGAAGCAACACTAATATATAAACTTTTTATCAATTTTTTATCAAAACGAGCCATCTTTTGGAAAGCCAGACTCTTTTTATTTCCTCTTCTATTTCCTCTCATACTTACGAAAACTCCTTTTTTGCAATATTTCAATTACAAGTTATCACAAAAAAACAAAAAATTCAAGCAAAAATTTTCTAACGTATAATTTTTCATAAAAAACACATACTAAACAAAACTGACAATTTAATAAAAAAGGAGGAAAACAATGAAAGTAATTGATAAAATCGCTTTAGTCCTAATCATCATAGGAGCCATCAACTGGGGACTAATAGGAATATTTAACTTTAACCTAGTAGCAGCCATCTTTGGAGACATGACAATAATCGCAAGAATTATCTATGGACTAGTTGGTGTTTCTGGAATTTGGGGCATTAAACTACTATTTGATGATTAATTTTGCAAATTGGAAAAAAATATGCTATAATTTAAATATAGCAACTAAGTAAACCATAGACGAAATATGGTGTATTTTGTCGCCAGCTTTTCAAGGAGGAAAACAAAATGACGAAACAGACAGCTGAGAAAATGGAAAAAATATGGAAGGGAATTCAACAAGAGAATGATCCTTTTGATAGGCTGAAACAGAAGCTTGAAGAAGATGAAATTACTTTAAAAGACACTTCTTCAAAGCCGAAAGAGGACTAGAGCAATCTAGTTCTTTTTTTAACTTTCAATAATTTTCAGACTCTGTTCCCAAATCATTCCCTTTGCCTATCAAAATTCCCAAAACCACGACTTGAAAACAAATGGAAAATAGTGTATAATAGCAAAGAAAAACAAAAAAAGTGCCAAAACGGCACATCCCTAAGAAAAAGCAAGAAAGGAAGAAAAATAAATGTTAAATGCCAACAACGTAACCGTAAGATTTGGAAAAAGAGTCCTATTTGAAGAAGTAAATATAAGATTTGGAAAAGGAAACTGTTATGGAATCATCCGGAGCCAACGGAGCCGGAAAATCCACCTTTCTAAAAGTATTATCTGGCGAAATCGAGCCAAGCAAAGGAGACGTCAGCCTAGACAAAGGAGAAAGAATATCCGTCCTAAAACAAGACCACTTTGCCTATGAAGAAAACACCGTCATGGACACCGTAATCATGGGAAACAAAGAACTATACGACATCATGAAAGAAAAAAACGAAATCTATGCCAAAGAAGACTTCAGTGAAGAAGACGGAATGAAAGCAGCCAAACTAGAAGAACGCTTTGCCGAGCTAGACGGATGGAACGCAGAATCAGACGCAGCAATCCTACTAAACGACCTAGGAATCATACCAGAAAACCATAACAAACAAATGAAAGAAATCGAAGCCAAAGACAAAGTTAAAGTCTTACTAGCCCAAAGCCTATTTGGAAACCCAGACGTCTTACTATTAGACGAACCAACCAACGACTTAGACCTAAAAAGCATCAACTGGTTACAAGACTTTCTAATGGACTTCGAAAACACAGTAATCGTCGTATCACACGACAGATATTTCCTAAACAAAGTATGTACCCACATAGCAGACGTAGACTTCGGAAAAATCAAAGTCTATCCAGGAAACTATGACTTCTGGTACGAATCCAGCCAATTAGCCCTAAAACAAGCAAGAGAACAAAACAAGAAAAAAGAAGAAAAAATAAAAGAACTACAAGACTTCATTGCAAGATTTAGTGCCAATGCATCCAAATCAAAACAAGCAACATCCAGAAAGAAAACATTAGAAAAAATAGAACTAGACGAAATCAAGCCATCCAACAGAAAATACCCATACGTAGACTTCAAGCCAGACAGAGAACCAGGAAAAGAAATCTTGCAAGTAAAAAACATATCCAAAACCATAGAAGGCGTAAAAATACTAGACAACCTATCCTTTGACGTAAAACAAGGAGACAAAATCGCCTTTTTAGCAGACAACGAAATCGCCAAAACCGTTCTTTTCCAAATCATAGAAGGA
This sequence comes from uncultured Clostridium sp., assembly GCA_948468505.1. Classification (GTDB taxonomy): domain Bacteria; phylum Bacillota; class Clostridia; order TANB77; family CAG-508; genus CAG-269. Next base: position 4,667 of record CAOKJE010000040.1, read on the forward strand.
GAACTAGAACCAGATGCTGGAGAACTAATCTGGGGAACCACCATCACCCACAACTACTTCCCAAAAGACAACAACTACCTATTTCGGAACCGACGAAAACGTAACAGAATGGCTAAGAAAATACTCCAAAGACCCAGACGAAACCTACGTAAGAAGCTTCTTAGGAAGAATGTTATTTTCTGGAGACGAAGCCCTAAAACAAGCAAAAATCCTATCTGGAGGAGAAAAAGTAAGATGTGTCCTATCCAAAATCATGTTATCAGGAGCAAACTTCCTAATCTTTGACGAACCAACCAACCACTTAGACATGGAAAGCATCACCTCAGTCAACGAAGGCATGAAAAAATTCACAGGAAACATCCTATTTACCTCACACGACCACGAGCTAACCCAAACCGTAGCCAACCGAATCATCGACATCAAAGAAAACGGAAAAATCATCGACAGAGAAATAACCTACAACGAATACCTAGGAATTGAATAATCATGTCCCCACTGGTTCCGGGTTTAAATGGGGACACAAGGAGGAAAAATGGCAAGAGTTGATAAAATAAACTATTATCTAAACATCGCAGAAACCGTAGCAGAAAGAGGAACCTGTTTAAGAAACAACTATCGGAAGCATCATCGTAAAAAATGACGAAATCATATCAACAGGTTACTCAGGAGCACCACGAGGCAGAAAAAACTGCCTAGACTTGGGCTATTGTATCAAAAAAGACATGCCAAGTGGCAAAGGATATGACAAATGTCGTTCTGTTCATAGCGAGCAAAACGCCATGCTAAGTGCTGCCAGAAAAGACATGATAGGAGCAACTCTTTACATGGTAGGCATCAACCAAAGAAATGGCGAATACGTGAAAGACAACTGGCCATGTACCTTTTGTAAAAGAATGTTAATAAATGCAGGAATCAAAGAAGTTGTCATGAGAGACACAAAAACAGATTATAGAATTGAACAGGTACAAAGCTGGATAGAAGCTGACGACTCATTGGAATATTAAAAAAGCTAAATGATTTTGGGGACGGAGGAAAAAATCATGATAGAAAAAAATATTCTAATAATCTTTTTGTTTTTTTATAGGGATAGGGAACATTACAAATTCATAGGCATATACAACAGAAAATTGTAGTATAAATATTCCTAAAGATTAAAAAAAACGCTGTTAACAATCAAGGTATTTATAATGGAGGGTAATCTATATAGATAACTATATGACATATATAATAATTTAGCAACAATACTAATAATAGTAATAATAAAAATCATTTTTAGAAAGAAAGAGCAAAAGAAAAAGCATAAAAAAGATTGACCAATAAAAACATCCTTGGGGGAGGATGGAAAAAGTTATATGTAAAAAGGGGCAAAACTAAAAAAGGAAGGAAGATAAAACAATGGTAAGAATAGCAAGACAATATCTTGGTACCTCTTTTTTTCATATAATGGTACAAGGTATTAATAAAGAATTCATATTTAACAATAACAGATATATCAATCGATATATGCAATTAATCCAAAAAAACTTGAACAAAGAAAAGCTTAAAATAATAGCATATTGCATTATGAACAATCATGCACACTTACTAATCGAAGTAAAAGACAAAAAAGAATTATCAAAATATATGCAAAAAGTAAATAGTTTATATGCAAAATATTACAATTACATGGAAAATGAAAGAGTACGGCTATGTATTTCGTGATCGATACAAAAGTGAACCAATTTTAGATAAAAGACAATTAATTCAATGTATTAAATACATACATCAAAATCCAGTAAAAGCGAATATGGTAAAACAAATAGACGAATACCCATATTCTTCTTACTATTTTTATCAAAATAGAAAAATCAACCAAACAGGAATTTTTACAGAAGAAGAAATTCAATTTATTTGTAACAAAAATAAGCCAACACAAGAAGAATTTTTAGACATAGACATTAACATAGAAAACAAGATTAATAACGGAATTTTAGAATTTACCAAAAAAGAAAATATAAAACTATTTGAAATATTTGAAAAAGATGTTATACTAAAAGAGCTAATCAAATATCTAAAAAATACAAAAAGTATAAAATACACAAACATAATGAAAAAACTAGATATTACAAAAGGGGTAATGGAAAGATTGAAAAAATAGATTCAAGCCTAAAATCATAAATAAAAACATCATGATTTTTTCCTCCGTCCCCAAAATCATGACCAAAACCAGAAAGGAAGTAAAAAAATGGACAAAATCATAAAAACCATTGCAGAAGAACTAGCTATCAAGCCATCACAAGTAGAAAACACCGTAAAACTAATAGATGAAGGAAACACCATCCCCTTCATTGCAAGATACCGTAAAGAAGTAACAGGAGGGTTATCAGACGAAATCCTAAGAGACTTAGGAGATAGACTAAACTACCTAAGAAACTTAGAACAAAGAAAAGAAGAAGTCATAAAATCCATTGAAGAGCAAGGGAAACTAACCGACGAAATCTTACAAGCAGTAGCCATAGCTAAAACCTTAGCAGAAGTAGAAGACATCTATCGACCATACAAACAAAAGAAAAAAACAAGAGCAACCGTTGCAAAAGCAAAAGGATTAGAGCCATTAGCTAAAATCATCATAGAACAAAAAGAAACCACACCAATCGAAGAAATTGCTAAGGAATACATTAACATAGACAAGCTATCAGAAGAAGATAAGAAAAACAAAGACAAAGTCGTAAACACCGCAGAAGAAGCGATTCGGAGGCGCATTAGACATCATAGCAGAAGACATTTCAGACAATGCTAAATACAGAAAAGAAATCAAAAGACAATGCTACCGAGAAGCCGTAATCGAAACCAAAGCAGCAAAAGAAGACGAAAAATCAAACTATGAAATGTATTATGAATACGCAGAAGCAATCAAATACATCCCAAGCCATAGAATTTTAGCGATTAACCGTGGCGAAAAAGAAGAATTCCTAAAAGTAAAAATCCGGAAAACCAGAAGAAAAAATATTAGCCTACATCGAAAGAGACGTAATAAAAGGACAAACCCAATTTACCGAAATGCTAAAAGAAACCATCTGTGACAGTTTCAAAAGACTTATCGAGCCATCCATTGAAAGAGAAATAAGAAGTGACCTAACCGAAAAAGCAGAAGAAAAAGCCATCAAAGTATTTGGGCAAAACTCAAAACAACTATTATTAGGAGCACCAATCAAAGGAAAAACCGTAATGGGATTTGACCCAGCCTATAGAACAGGTTGTAAAATAGCAGTAATCGACGAAACCGGAAAAGTATTAGACTATACAACCGTATACCCAACCGAGCCACAAAATGACGTAGAAGGAGCCAAAAAAGAGCTACTAAAACTAATTGAAAAAGACCAAATTGACATGATAGCCATTGGAAACGGAACCGCATCAAGAGAATCCGAAATGTTCGTAGCAGATATGATAAAAGAAGCCAAAAGACCAGTACACTATGTAATCGTTAGCGAAGCGGGAGCCTCTGTTTACTCAGCATCTAAACTTGCAACCGAGGAATATCCAGACATCAACGTATCCATAAGAGGAGCCATATCAATTGCAAGAAGATTACAAGACCCACTAGCAGAACTTGTAAAAATCGACCCAAAAGCAATTGGAGTAGGGCAATATCAACACGACGTCAACCAAAAAAGACTAGCTGAAAGCCTAACAGGCGTAGTAGAAGACAGTGTAAACAAAGTAGGAGTAGACGTCAACACAGCAACACCATCACTACTATCTTACGTATCAGGAATAAACAACAGTATCGCCAAAAACATTGTAAAATATAGAGACGAAAACGGAAAACTAAAAAATAGAAAACAACTACTAAAAGTACCAAAACTAGGAAAAGTAGCCTTCGAGCAATGTGCAGGTTTCTTACGAATATTAGATGGAGACAACCCATTAGAAATCACAGCCGTTCACCCAGAAAGTTACGAACCAACCGAAAAACTACTTGAAAACCTAGGCTTTGATAAGCAAGATTTAAAAAACAAAGAAAAACTAGAAGACCTAAGAAAAAAACTAAAAAGTGTCAACATAGAAAACACAGCAAAAGAACTAGACATAGGCCAAATGACACTAACCGACATCATAGAAGAACTATCAAAACCAGGAAGAGACCCAAGAGAAGACATGCCAAAACCAGTTTTACGAAGTGATGTCTTAAAACTAGAAGACCTAAAAGAAGGAATGGTACTAACCGGAACCGTTCGAAACGTAATCGACTTTGGAGCCTTTGTCGACATTGGAGTAAAACACGATGGCTTAGTCCACATTTCCGAAATGAGCGACAAATTCGTAAGAAATCCATCAGAAGTCGTATCAGTGGGAGACGTAGTTAAGGTTAAAGTAATCAAAATAGACCAAGAAAGACAAAAAGTAGGACTTTCCATGAAAGTGTGAAAAAGATTTTGGAAAGATTTTGGGGACGGAGGAAAAAATCATGGTTGAGCCATTTCTCAATCATGATTTTTTCCTCCGTCCCCAAAATCTTTTTTTCGTTTTATTTATATTTCTCTTGAATTTCTTTAATCGCATCAAAATGATTTCGCAAAATATCCAAAAACAAATCAGCAAGTTCAGGATCAAACTGTGTTCCTTTACATCTTTCAAACTCTTCAATAACCGTGCTAATTGGCAAAGAATCACGATACGTCCTACGAGAAGTCATAGCATCAAAGCTGTCAGCAATGGCAGCAATCCTTGCAAAATAAGGAATATCTTTACCTGCTAATTGTGATGGATAGCCATGTCCATCAAACTTTTCATGGTGATGCTTAACAATTGGGATAATATCTTGAAAAATACTAGCACTAGATAAAATATGAGCCCCAATTGATGGGTGATTTTTAATCTCACTATACTCATCATCTGTTAGTTTAGACTCTTTTAGCAAAATACTATCAGGAACACCAATTTTACCGACATCATGGAACAAGCCACCAATTTTTAATGTTTTCAAATCTTCTTCTGGAAGACCAAGTTTTTCTCCCATTAAAACAGAATAAGCTGAAACCCTGTCAGAATGACCTCTTGTGTAGCTGTCTTTTGCCTCAACGGTATAACGTAAAGTCTCAATACTTTCCAAATACGCTTTTTCCAGTTGCTCATTAATTTTCTTAATTTCATTCATTTGTGCAATAGACTTAATACCAGACTCAATCAACAAAAGCAATTGGTCAAACTTATCACTCTTTTCACAATAACCTTGAATATCAAGTCTTCTAATTGTCTCAAGTGGTGGGGCTAAATCCTTATGACCAGTTAATAGCAAAATATATAATTCTTTGTTAAATTTTCTAATTTCTTCAACCACCTGATCCCCATGAAAAGGAGTCATAATAAAGTCTAAAACCATCAAATCAAAATGTTCATGCTTTACCCTTTCAATTGCTTCTTGTGGATTGGTTACACCAGTGAACTCATAGCCAGATCTTTTTAAGAAGATGGACAAAGAATCGATAATTCCTTCTTCGTCGTCAACGGCTATGATTTTATAGTTCCTATTTTCAGTATTTTCTATATTTTGTATGCCTTTTCTCATATTACTTCACATCCTTTTCGTTTGTTACGAAATTTATCATATTTTCCACATTATATTAATAAAATGTGGAAAATGCAAGAGTTTTGGAAAAAAATGATAAAAAAGAGAGTTTTTTTGGAAGAGTATCATATATGTAGCTTAAATGAAAAATATAGGATGGAATCACAAAAACACCATCCTATATCTTCTCATATATTTCCTTTAGAATTTCATATCGTTTTGCTATAATTTTCTTATAAAAATCTTTTCTTATTTTAGACATTTCCTCTGCCTTATCAATAAAGTAATTTATTTTTTCCATATCAATATTTAAAAATAATCTTTTTATAGCTTCATTGCATTCTTCATTTTTCATTTGTTTTATATATGTCATATAATTGATTTTTTTCCCATTTTCTTTTAAACAAGAATAACAATTTATGGCTAAATTTTTTAATTCTATTTCAGTTATTTTTTCAATTTGTTCTTCTTCAAGCATTGGATTTAAGGCAGAGCCACAATCATAAATAGGAGAAAATTTTACTTTTCCTGTAACTTTATTCAATAAAAATCCCCAATTCCCATTATGCCTATCGGTATTTCCGATTAAACTATCAACAATAAACATATCCCAAAATTTTTGTTTTGTTTCTTTAGTATCTATCATTTTGTTTTCTTCTAGTACTTCCATGATATCATTTAACTCTACTTCTATTTTTTTATCAGGATTAGTACTTAGTGCCAAATTTTCAAATTCATATAATATAGTATCATTATCTGTAAAATCTTCACAAGCACATACTATCTTTTCCTTTCCATTATAGGTATACTTTCCTAATATTGTATTTTGCACCTCAAATCCAATTATTCTGAATACATTGCTTCCAATATACTCGGAAAAAGCATTATTGATATAGGATATATTTTTATTTTTTTCTCTAACTGGGTCAGGAAATTTTACTAAATATTTTTTATTATCATATAGCAAAGTTTTCTTTTTTTCTGAACCTTTATAATTATTAAATTCTTCTATTGCATCTGTAAAATCAATCATTGTTTTTCCTCCATTTTCTATTAACCCCTTATTAGTATAGCATAAATTATTTGGATTTACTATATTTTGACAAAAAACAATGATTAAAAATGTCTTCAATTAAATTAAAGATATGTTAATCATCATATCGAGTCCCAAAAATAAGATGTAATTTCATACTATTTAATCAAAAATAGAAAAGGGATGGTATTTAAAATACTATCCCTTAAATTATGTGCGACAGGCATGTCGTTTAGCTAATCGGTGAAAGTCCGTATTGGAGG
>CAOKJE010000041.1 GCA_948468505.1 uncultured Clostridium sp.
CTTACCACCTTTTATACATTTAAGGTATAGTAAAGTACCTAAAATAATATATAAAAGGTAGATTTCTCTCACAAAAAATACTTAACCTTTTGAGTTAAGCATTCCTAGAATTATTACTATTAGTACATTTAATGAATTTGTTACTTATCTCTTTTTTTGTATACTTAAGAAATTATCAAATTGATTTCCGTGTCCGTCCCTCATAAGGTCTTTTGAAGGCAAATCCTACTGGTATTGGCCCTCCATATATATATCTTTGGCTGTTCCAGCTTTGCATACACCTTTTTGTTGTCCACAAAATATTACTTTTGCTTGAGCCCCTAAATTCTCTTACTTTTAAGGTTCCATTTGTGTTGTATGGCATTGGCTCGCTTTCTCCTCTATAATAGGTTTCCATTCTATCGGTATCATTATTAAAAACTAATATTTTCGCCACTGTTTTGCCTCCTTGTTTTTGCTTTTCTATATTATATGTGGCTTTTTAGTTTTTGGTGTGTTGATTGATAGATAAAAATGGCACGCTAAAACTTTTTTGTTTTTCGTGCCATTTTTTATTTATTTTACTTGTCTTGCTTTTACAACCACTCTGTATTTACTATCATCTGTACAAGTAATTAAAGTTATTTCTCTTCTGCCATTTGTTAATTGTGTCGTACAATTAACGTCACTTGGGTCTACTTCGTATTTTGTATATACTTTATATGGTATCATTTTTCCAGATAAATCTGTTATTTCTATAGTGTCTCCTTCGATTAAGGTTGGAACCTTGCTAAAAAATCTACTATTTCTATAATTATGCCCTACAATACAGAAATTTCCTACTTGGTTTGGATCTGGTCCCCAAAACTTAGTAATTGATATTTTTAGTAAGTCTTCTGTTTCTTCTACACTGTCTGTTGGACCATCTATAATGGGATAGTTTACTCCTATTTTTGGTATATTAATGGTAGCAATTGTTGAATATTGGTGTCCTGCTGCTGTTTTTTGTACTTCTTGGGTATTTGTACTTGGTTTTTCTTGTTGTCCTTCGTCATCCAAAACAACTACTAGCACATTATTTTTAGCAATCGTTTCGTCTTCTGGTATATCTAAATTTGCTAAAATCTCTTGTGATACTTGTTCGCTTTTATTTCTGTCATATTCGGCATAAATATAGGCAGATAATAAAACCACTACTAAAAAGACAGATAAAAAAAACTCGAATTTGTAAAGCTTTTTTTTCTTTTTTAATTCTGGTGTAATATATAGTTTTTGTGTAACCAAAATTTGATTCATAATATTCTCCCTATTTTATACTTCATTATTTATTATATCACATAAATTTGTAAATGAGAATACCTCTAATCAAAAAATTATAATTGTTTCTCTAAAGCTTCACAAATAGCTGCATAATCTTCTATTTTTAGTTTCTCTGGTCTTATATTAATATCCATTCCTAAGTTTTTTAAAAGAGTCGTTCCTTGTTCTTTATTTTCAAAAATCTTTGTATTTACTAACGCATTTAATAATGTTTTTCTTCTTTGCATAAAAGCACATTTAATCATTTGAAACATTTTTGGTTTGTTTTTCACTTTTACTGTGGGCTCTTTTCTAATATTTAATTTAATTACTTTAGAAGTTACCTCTGGTTCTGGTAAAAATGAGTCTTTTGGTACTTCCAAAATTCCTTCTGCTTCTGCATAGTAATAAACGCTGTAAGTAATGGCACCAGTTTCTTTTTCTCCTGGTACAGCAATTAAACGATTGGCTACTTCTTTTTGTATCATGACGGTTATACTATCTAAAGGAAGCTCTTCTTCTAATAGTTTCATGATAATCGGTGTTGTAATATAGTAAGGTAAATTAGCAACTATTTTTACAGCTTTTCGATGGTTCTTTTTTTGATCCTCTTCTATTAGATTTTTTAGGTCAACTTTTAAGACATCTTGGTTTAAAATTTCAAAGTTGTTGTAAAGAGAAAATCTATCTTCTAAAATTCCTAACATTTTTTTGTCTAACTCAATACAAATTACTTTTCCTGCTCTTTCTAGTAATTCCTTGGTTAAGGTTCCTAGTCCTGGTCCAATTTCAATGACTAAATCTTCTTTTTCAATTTTACTACTTTGTACTATTTTTTCGACTACATCTTCTTTAATTAAAAAGTTTTGTCCTAGCGATTTGTTGGCTTTTATATGATATTTGTTCATAATAAATTTAGTTTCTTCTAATATGGTTTTCATATTTTATTGACTTCCCTCCAAAATCATTGTATTACATTTTGCTTATTTTTTCAACTTTTATTGATTTTTCTTTTTTTTTAAGGTACAATAATAAAAAATTTGAATTTTGTCATATTTACCTTCTACGGAAAGTTATTTAATGCTAAATCTTTCCTAGAATATAAAAAACAAAGGAATGAAATTTATGGAAAACAAAAAAAGAAAAAAACCTAAAACTAAAAAATATAATCATAAAGTTATTAAAATAAAGAATGGATTTGAGTCTCGAAACTTCGTTTATACTGGTAAATTAAAAGCTTTACTGATAGTAACTATTTTCATTTTTGTTATTTTGGTTGTAAGAATTGGTTTTGTTCAATTTGTACAAGGAAACTTTTTAAAAGAAAAGGCTTACCAACAACAAACAATTAACCAAATCATTAGTCCAAAACGTGGTAATATCTATGATGCAACAGGTAAAGCTCTTGCTATTGGTGCACAAGTTGATACCATCACAATTAATCCTACTAAATTAGTAAAATCAAATGAAACAGATACCAAAGATTACAAAGAAAAAATAGCTAGAAAATTAAGTGAAATCTTTTCTTTAGATTATGAAGATACACTAAATAAAGTAAGTAGTGAGGCACAAGTAGAAACAATTATTAAAAAAGTAGAGCAAGAAAAAGTAGATGTATTAAAACAATGGATGGAAGAAAATAAAATTTCTGTTGGTATTAATATAGACGAAGATACCAAAAGATATTATCCATATAGTACCGTTGCTTCTTCTGTTATTGGCTTTTGTGGTAATGATAATCAAGGTTTAAGCGGTATTGAAGCAAAATGGGAATCGGTATTAACTGGGACTCCTGGAAAAATTGTAAGTTCAAAGGGTAGTGACCAGCAAGAGATTCCAAATGCAGAAGAAACTTATATTTCTGCTGAAAATGGAAGTGATTTAACACTTTCCATTGACTTAAATATACAGTCTATCGTAGAAAAATATTTAAAGCAAGCTGTTGACGAAAATGAGTGTTCAAGAGGTGGTAATGTAATTGCTATGAACCCAAAAACTGGTGATATTCTTGCTATGGCTTCTTATCCAGACTATGATTTAAATAATCCTTTTACCCCAAATAGTGCTTTAGCACCTACCTATGATGCTTTATCTAGTGAAGATAAAAGTAAAGCTTTATCTAAAATGTGGATTAATAAATCAGTAGGAGAAACTTATGAACCAGGTTCTACTTTTAAATTAATTACTGCAGCCGTTGCTTTAGAAGAAAATATCACTTCAACAGATAAAGCTGGCGATTTTTATTGTCAAGGTTATGAAGATGTTTCTGGCATTAATATTAGTTGTTGGACAAAAACTCCTCATGGCGTACAAACTTTAAGAAGATCTCTTTGTAATTCTTGTAACCCTGCTTTTATGCAACTTCGGTAAAAGAATTGGTACTTCTACTTTGTATAAATATTATGATGCTTTTGGCTTATTTGATATCACAAATTCTGGCTTATATGGAGAACAAAATAGCTTATTCCAAAAGTTAGATAAGGTAGGTCCTGTTGAACTTGCTACTATGTCATTTGGACAAAGATTAAATGTGACACCACTTCAAATGGTTACTGCTATTTCTTGTATTGCAAATGATGGTATGCTAATGAAGCCTCGTATTGTAAAGGAATTTACTAATACGGATACCAATACCACAACAGAAGTTCCTGTTTCTTCTGTTAGGCAAGTTATTTCTAAACAAACTGCTGAACAGGTAAAGTCTATGATGGAATCTGTTGTTACTGATGGTTCTGGTAGGCATGCTGCTGTTTCTGGTTATTCGATTGGTGGTAAAACGGGAACTTCTGAACCTACTGAAGCAAATGCTGCTGAAGGATATGTAGCTTCTTACGTGGCTATTTCTCCCATCGAAGATACTCAACTTGTTTTACTTCTTACCTTGTATGACCCAAAAGGAAAAAATGGTCATCAAGGTGGTCAAGTAGCAGGTCCTGTTGTTTCTCAGATGTTAGCTGAAATTTTACCTTATTTAGGTGTTCCTGCTGACAAGGATGCTTCTAGTAATACAAATTCAGATAATTTGGTGGTTGTGCCTGATATTCGAAATAAAACAGTGGCAGAGGCCGAAAAATTACTAAAACAAGCTGGCTTCAATACGAAAGTATATGTAGAAGGAGACCCTAACACCATTTTAGTGGCAGACCAAACACCAAAACCAGGAAATTCTCTTCTTAAAGGCTCCATTATTGTTCTTTATGGACAAGGAAGCAGTATTTCTACTTCTGTTGCTGTTCCAGATTTAAGAAATATGAATGCAACTGAAGCAATCAATAGCTTAAAATCTAAAAACTTAAATATCAATCTAGAGGGCTCTGGTATTGTTACTACTCAAGATTATGCAAAAGATGAACAGGTGCAGGAAGGAACAATTATAAAGGTTACCTTAAAACAAACCTTAACACAAGTACATTAATATTATTTAGGAAACATAGTTTATATATTTTTATGCATGTGACATTGTTACAAATAAAAATATATAAACTTTTTGTTTTTACTCCATGACTTCATTTTCCCAATAATTTTCTAAAAGGTTGTCCAATTTTTTAATTTTATCAAATTTTTTTAATACTTCTTCTACTTTATCTTCTGATTCTCCACAAAAATAAATCATCCATGCTTCTTTTTTGTTTTGTATCTTTCCTAATGGTTTTACAAATTTAGGTAATTCTATAACATATAACTCTATTTCATTTTCTGCTTTCGATGGAATGGTAATTTTATTAAAATACCCACTTGATTTTAGATAATAAAAATCCAACAAGTTGATTGTACTTGTTTTAGTAATTTCTCTATTATCTTGGTATTCTACTTGGTTAGAATGGACTTGTGCATAATATAATAGCATTTTATTTTGTGCATAATAACCGTCAATAAATTGGATTCCTATATTTAATTCTTCATCTTTTTCTACTGTTATTCTTACATCTACAATTCCAAAATTTTCTTCTGCTGGCAAGTTTTTTGATTTTGTTTCTAAGTATGGATTAAGCTTTATTTCTTTGATTTCAATTTCTAAAAAAGCCTCAATAAAATCTTGTATGATATCCAAATTTTCTTTTGAATTTAAAACCTTTCGTAATACTCGATTACTTTTTGATATAAATTTTCTATTCATATGTTTTTTAGTGCACTAATTTCTTCCCTCCTTTGTTTTAATTTTTAAATTATATAATTTAATCAATAGTATAAGTTCTTGTTTTAGGTTTTGTCAATAGCTTTTTGCTAATTTTTTCTACTTTTCATCGCATTTTTCGACAAAATCCGCCAAATAAAAAACAAATGAATTGATTTTAATCAAATTCATTTGCTCTTTTCTTCTTTTTTAGTTAGCAGCAATATAATAGCCAACTCCTCTTTTGGTAATTAATATTTTTGGTATGGATGTATCTTTTTCTATTTTTTCTCTTATTCTTCTAACTGTTACATCTACTGTTCTTATATCTCCAAAATATTCATATCCCCAAACTTTTTCTAATAAGGTTTCTCTGGTTACTACCTGCTCTGGCTGAGATGCTAAGAATTTTAATACTTCAAATTCTCGCAAGGTTAGGTCTATTATTTCTCCTCTTACCTTTACTTCAAATTTATCTAAGTCTAATTCTAAGTCTCCTACTACAATTTTAGTTTCCTTCTTTTTGTCTTCTTTTGAAACTTCAATTGTTTTGCTATCAGCTACTACTTCAATTTTTCTTAAATTAGCCTTCACTCTTGCTGCTAATTCTCTTATACTAAATGGTTTGGTAATATAGTCGTCTGCACCTAACTCTAAACCTAATATCGTATCGATTTCTTCTGCTTTTGCTGTTAGCATAATAATTGGTACATTTAAAGAATTTTTAATTCTTTTGCAAACAGATAATCCATCTAACTTAGGAAGCATGATATCTAATAAGATTAAATCTGGTTTTTGTTCTAAAGCTACATTTACACCAGTTATTCCATCTCCTGCTTCTATGATTCGATATCCTTCTTTTTCTAAATTATATTTTAGTAAATCTCTTATAGATGGCTCGTCATCTACAACTAAAATCGTTTTCACTTCTTTTTCTATTATTTCCTCTTCCACAAAAATTCCGCCTTTCTACCTTTAGCTTTATTTTTATAGTTTATTTATATCACAATTAGAATAATTATACAAGTTTTTTTATAAAATTTTTCCTCCACCTAAAACAATTCCGTCTTTATCATAAAAAACAATAGACTGTCCTGGTGTTATTGCTCTTTGCTCTTCTTCAAACACTACTTTTGTTTTATCTTTTTCGAAGCTCACCGTGCAGTCCGCTTCTTTTGCACGATACCTAATTTTTGCTTTTGCCTTAATTGGCTCTTTTTGATTGCTTGGCACCATCCAATTTACATCCTCTACATACAATTGCTTATGATATAATTCTTTTTCCTCGCCTACGATTACTTCATTTGTTTCTTGCTTTAAAGCTAATACATATAAAGGCTTTTTGTAAGAAATGCCTAACCCTTTTCTTTGTCCTATTGTATATTTAGTAAGTCCTTGGTGCTGTCCTAATATTTCTCCATTTTTTAATATAATATTTCCTATTTTGTCTTGATTGCCTCCATATTGCTTTAAAAATTCTTGATAATTGTCATTTGGAATAAAGCAAATTTCTTGGCTATCTTTTTTATTAGCTACTTCCAAGTTGTTTTCCTTGGCTATTTTTCTAATCTCTTCTTTTTGACTACAGGTTTGTAATGGAAAAATAATATGCTCTAGCATATCCTGTGAAATAGTATATAAAAAGTAAGTTTGATCCTTTTTTTCTTCTTTTGACTTTTTCAAAACATATTGCCCATATTGTTTTGAAAATTCGATTGCTGCATAATGACCAGTAGCAATGTAGTCACATTGTAATTCTTTTGCCTTTTTATAAAAAGCTCCAAATTTTAAATATCGATTACATTCTACACATGGATTTGGTGTTCTTGCTTTATGATATTCTGTGACAAAATAATCAACTACTTTTTCTTTAAATTCCTGTTTACAATTTATCGTATAATGTGGTATTTCTAATTTATCACAAACTCTTTTAGCATCATAAATAGCATCATTTCCACAACAAGAACTCTCCTCTTGATTATCTCTTGGTTCCCACAACCTCATCGTGCATCCAATCACTTCATATCCTTGCTGTTTCAATAAAATAGCTGCTACTGAGCTGTCTACTCCTCCACTCATTCCTAGCAAAACTTTTTTCTTCATATTATTTTCCTCTTAATTTTCTATTTCTTTCTTTGCTTCTTCTAACGCAATTGCTAATTGGTCTGGGCAAGAGGTTCCTCGAAAACCACAAGGAATTCCCTTTATTCTTTGAATTGCTTCGTCAATTTTCATGCCTTGAATTAAATTAGAAACACCAACTGTATTTCCCGCACAACCTCCAACGATTGTAACTTTTTTTATGATGTCACCATCTAATTCTATTATCATTTCTTGTGAACATACCCTGTCACTTGGCTTATATCTATATTCCATTTTTCTTTCTCCTTCATGTGCAATTGGGGACGTTTCTTTTTTCACATTGTGCAATTAGGCACAATGTGAAAAAAGTAAAGTCCCCCATTGCACCTATTTTAATTTGATATGTACATCATCTAGTTGTTCTTTTGTTACAACAGATGGTGCTTGCATTAGCAAGTCTCTTGCTTTTTTGTTCTTTGGAAATGCTATGATTTCTCGAATGTTTTGTGAGTTAGCAATTAGCATAACCATTCTATCCACTCCTGGCGCTGCCCCTGCATGTGGTGGTGTTCCATATTGGAACGCATTGTATAGTGCACCAAATCTATTTTTTACCTCTTCTTCTTGGTAACCTGCAATTTCAAATGCTTTTACCATGGTTTCTGGATTGTGATTTCTAACGGCTCCTGATGCCATTTCATAACCATTGCATACTAAGTCATATTGGTAGGCTAATATGTCTAATGGGTCTTTTGTTTGCAAAGCTTCTAGCCCTCCTTGTGGCATAGAGAATGGATTATGACTAAAGTCAATGGTTCCGTCGTCTGCTAGTTCATACATTGGAAAGTCTACTATAAAACAGAATTTGTACACGTTTTTTTCGATTAAGTCTAGTCTGTTTCCTAGTTCTATTCTTACCAATCCTGCTATTTTTTGTGCTTTTTCGAATTCGTCTGCAATGAAGAATATAGCAGCATTTTTTTCTACTTTATATTCTTTTTCTAGTTTTTCTTTGATGTCATTTGTTATGAATTTTGCAATTCCTCCTGCTACTTCTCCGGTTTCTTCGAATTTTACCCAAGCTAAACCTTTTGCTCCTACTTCTTCAGTTGTTGCAAATTCTCCCATTTTGTCAAAGAATTTTCTTCCTTGTTTTGCTCCTTCTGGTATGACAATCGCTTTAATCGTTTTTCCTTTAAAAGCATTAAATTCACTATTTTGGAACACTTTGGTTACATCTTGAATGATAAGTGGATTTCTTAGGTCTGGTTTGTCAATTCCGTATTTTTCCATGGCTTCTTTGTATGGAATACGTACAAATGGTCCTTCGTCTACTTGCCAGTTTGTGAATTTTTTAAAGGTGTATGGTACTACTTTTTCAATTACTTGGAAAACGTCTTCTTGTGTGGCAAAGCTCATTTCAAAGTCCAATTGATAAAATTCTCCGAGGGGCCCTATCAGCACGTGGGTCTTCATCACGGAAGCATGGTGCAATTTGATAGTATTTGTTAAATCCTGCAACCATTAGTAATTGCTTGAATTGTTGTGGTGCTTGTGGCAAAGCGTAAAATTCTCCTGGGTTTATTCTACTTGGTACTAAGTAGTCTCTTGCCCCTTCTGGTGAAGAGTTTGCTAAGATTGGTGTTTGGATTTCCGTAAATCCTAATTCATCCATTTTGTCTCTTAGGGTTTTTAGGATTTTGGAACGTAATAGTATGTTATTGTGTAATTTTTCATTTCTTAAGTCTAAAAATCTGTATTCTAATCTTAGGTCTTCTCTTACTTCTTGGTCATTATTGATTTCAAAAGGAAGTATATTTTTGCATTTTCCTAATATTTCTATTTTTTGGGCAACTACTTCGATTTCTCCTGTTGGCATTTTTGCATTTTTACTTGTTCTTTCCACAATTTTTCCGTAAAATGTGGATACAGCTTTCGGTGTTTAAGTTTTTTGCTTGTTCTTGCAAGGCTTCATCGCTAATTACAATTTGGGTGATTCCAAATTCGTCTCTTAAGTCAATAAATATCATGCCTCCTAGGTTTCTTATTTTTTGTATCCATCCGGGCTAGTTCTACTTCTTCTCCTACGTCTTTTAGGTTTAGTTCTCCACAGTTTTTGGTTCTATACATATTGGTCTCCTCCGTTTGTTTTTTTACTTGTTTTATCTTACCATATTTTTGGCTATTTTTCAATGATATTTGAATAGTTTTATTGAATTAGTCTTGCAGTTTTTTTTCTTTCATGCTATCATAAATAAAGAAAAAACAAAGGAGCGTAGCGTTATGGATAATGTCTTTGACTTTTACGATAAAACAAACTTGAAATCTTACAACCTTAATGAAAGTATGAGATATCAATTAAATATGTTAGACAACTTAGATGTATTTACAAGAAAACACTGTGAAAATGTAGCAAGCCTAACTTGTAGACTTTGCAAATATCTTCACTGCAATAAAAATTTTACGGAATATTGCACTATTTGTGCTTATTTACATGATATTGGAAAATTATTCGTTCCTTCTTCCATTCTTCAAAAACCAGGAAAACTAACAGAAGAAGAATATGAAACCATGAAAACACATACTACTTTGGGGTATACTATGTGTATGAAAGACCCTATGCTAAGACCTTATGCAGCAGGTAGCTACTACCATCACGAAGCCTTAAATGGTACTCGGATACCCTAGACGGCTTAACCAAAAAAGACATTCCTTATGAAGCCCAGATTATTCGTGTTGCTGACGAATATGATGCTATTGTTAGTAAAAGACAATACAAATCACACATTGGCATTTCTGATACTTTAAAAATATTAATTGAAAATACTAAACCAACTAATCCAAAAGATTCCTCTTCTGATAAAACCTCAAAGGCTAATCAACTTGGAAAAAATAATCCGATTATTGTAAGAAAACTATTTAAGGTAGTTATTGACGATATTGAGTATGAAATTTATTGTACTTCACAGTATGTAAATGAATTACAAGAAGAACTAAAAAGATTTGAACAAATAAAGACTTACTTAGAAAAAATGGAAAATTCTAAAAAGGAAAAAGATAAAAACTATTATTATGAAGGCGCTAAAATGTTATTAAAAAATAATGAAACTTTAGAAAATTATACTTCCATCTATGAAGAATATAAAACAGCTTATCAAACTAGAAAAGCTATGATTGATAATCTTTATGAAGAAATTAAAATTATTAAAAAACTAAAAGTTTAATGATTCAGCACTTCCGAGGTTGGCCCAACGGTTCCGGGTTTAAATGGGACATTGTTAATGTCCCATTTAAACCCGGAACCGATGGGCCAATTTTTTAT
>CAOKJE010000042.1 GCA_948468505.1 uncultured Clostridium sp.
GACATCCCCAAAGAAACCCGGAACCAATGGGGACGTTTGGGGACGTTTTTAGAAAAATTGAATAAAAAGCAAAAAAACCCCATAAAATAATATGGGGTTTTTTACTATGAAAAATAAAAATATTTTAAAAGTCATTTTTGTTATTATAGGAACCATGATAGGAGCAGGATTTGCCTCTCGGGCAAGAAGTATATCTGTTCTTCTTTTCCTATGGGATAGAAGGAATGATAGGACTAATGCTATCTTGCCTTATCATGGGATTTGTGGTATTTAAAACATTTGAAATAGTAAACAAATACGGAGTAAGTACCTATAAAGAATTCTTAGACATTTTAATGAAGAAAAAAAGTAAAATAAAACCAATCATTAATGCCATTATAAACCTATTTATCCTAATAACCTTTTTTATTATGATAGCACGGATTTGGTGCCTATTTTGAACAAGAATTAGGAATTCATAGCTTGCTAGGAAGCACTCTATTAGCAGTCATAACCTTTATTATTTTTATGACAAGTGTGAAAGGTGTAGTAAAAGCAAATGAATTATTAGTTCCCTTACTAATTTTGTTTTTAGTTATAATAGGAGTACTTAATTTAAAAGACCTTCATTTGCTAGAGATTGGAAATTATATCATAAGAACAAATCAGTCTAGCTTTCTTCTAAGTGCCATTTTATATAGTAGTTACAACAGTATTTTATTAATACCAGTCTTACTAACCTTAAAAGATTACATTCAAGACAAAAAACAAATATTAAAAATAACAAGCATCAGCACAGCAATTCTTATCATACTATCCATCATTATATTTTTGTTATTAGTCCGTGTTGATGTCGATATAGAAAAACTAGAAATGCCAGCCGTCTACGTAGTATCTAATATGTTTAAAGGATTACGATATGTCTATCGGTTTTATTATATTAGGATCTATTTTTACAACAGCCATTTCACTGGGAACCAGTTTTTTGCAAAACACGACCAAAAACAAAAAAAGTTATACACAAGTTGCGCTAATTATGTGTATAACTGCTGTACTAATCTCCAAAGTTGGTTTTTCTAATTTGGTCAGTTCTTTGTATCCTATTTTTGGCTACTTGGGCTTGCTACAAATTTTTAAACTAGGATATAATAAAAAAATATCATAGAATAGAAGTATGGAAAATGGTTCCCCTTGAGTTTAAATGGCAAGTAGTAAATAGAATAAAAATAGAAGTGATTTTTTAGTTACTTCTATTTTTTTTTTAACTTGCATTTTTCCCTATCCTATAGTAGAATAATACCAAAGAAAAACAAGGAGAAAAAGCCATGCAAGAAAACTGGAAAGAAATCATAAAAGAAGCCATCAAACAAAAAAAGAAGCTAATCATAACATTAGTAATACTAATAGCCATCGTGATAGCAGCAATTGTGGCACTAACCATAACCTATTTTCAGAACAAGAACATAAGAGAATGGATTGATAAAAACATCTTTCAAAAAGAAGTCATGCAAGACAATGTAACCACAATCGAAAGAAAAGAAGGGCAAGATGAAAACATCTATGCTTTTAGCAAATACTTAGGAATCTTAAACAAAAACAAATTTACCATTTATAATAGTACAGGAAATGAAGAAACAGAACTAGAAGTGGAAATATCAAATCCAACCTTTGATTCTGCTAATAGATTTTTAGCCATGGCAGAAAAAAATGGAAAAAAATTATATCTAATTACAGACAAAGAAATAACATGGAAAGCAGAAGTAGAAGGGAACATATCACAAATACATGTCAACAAAAATGGATATGTTGTAGTAGTTATAACCGATACAAGCTATAAAACAATAGTAGAAGTATACAGCCCAGATGGAAATGGAAAATCAAAATTCAAAACCTTCCTTTCCTCAACTAGAACAGCAGATGTATCGATTTCTAATGATAACAAGCATTTAGCCATTGCAGAAGTAGACACATCAGGAACCATCATACAATCAAACATCAAAATAATCTCTGTTGACAAAGCAAATACAGACCCAACCAATTCCTTAGAAAAAACTTATCAAAGTGAGCCAGACAAGCTAATTACTAATATCAAATACCAAGACAAAAACAAATTAGTTTGTATGTATACAGATAGTATCCATATCATAGAAAATGAAAAAGAGGAGATACTATTAAACAATTCAAATAAAAAAACGATTTTCCAATCAATTGAATTAAATAACCATGCTGTAGGAATAGAAGAAAAAGCTTCTGGATTATTTACAGCAGATTCTATTGTAAATATTGTAGATGTAGGGAATAGAGAAGTAAAAGAATATATAGCAGATGCGATAACCAAAGAAATCTATACCTATGGTAACATCATAGCATTAAATTTAGGGACAGAAGTTGAATTTATAAATAATGAGGCATGGCTAGTAAAAAGATACCTTGCTAAGCAAGAAATTACAAACATTGTAGTTTCAAATAATATAGCAGGAATTGTTTATAGAGACAGAATAGAAATAGTTAATTTATAGGAGGTAAAAATGGGAATATTAGTAGATGGAATTATTATAGGGATTGTAGGATTATCAACATTTTTAGCATATCGTAAAGGCTTGGTTAAGTTAGCTATTGGCTTATGCGCATTTGTTATTTCCTTAGTAATAACATTTGTATTATACCAACCAATTTCAAACTTAGTAATCAATGTAACAGCAATTGATGAAACAATCCAAGACACAATATACGAAAAAGCAAATGGAATATTGCAAGGAAAAGAAGAAAACCAAAATAGTATAACAAACCAAATGGTAGAAGATGCTAAAAATGCCATGTTACCAGAAACAGCAAGAGCCCTAGCAATTAGTATTGTAAAAGGGGGCGTTATGATAGTACTATTTTTAGCAAGTAGAATTGCCCTAATATTTGTAACAGCCTTAGCAGATGCCATTTCCAAATTACCAATTGTAAACCAATTAAACAAAACAACAGGAATGATTTATGGAATCATAAGAGGAATTTTAATTGTATATGTAGCACTGTTAATAGTAGCCATTCCACGGAAAAATTAATGCTAGCAACAAGATAAATAATAGTATAGAACAATCTATTTTAGGAAAAACAATGTATCAAAACAATATACTAAATGTGTTTTTTTAGTGAAATTTCTTGCTTTTTAAATCTAATTTTGCTATACTATTACCATGAAAAATTAGGAGTGAAAAGTTTTGGAAAAAAAACAAATGAAACACAAAAACAAAAGAGAAGATAAAAGAAAAAAAGTAAAGAAAAAGACGGGAAGAAAAATCCTATTATTACTAGTATTAGTATTATTAATTGCGGGAGGAATTTTTGCTTACAAAGTACAAGAAAATGGAGGAGGAGCATCAGGCTTATTAGCCACTGTATTAAACAGCAAAAAAGATTTAGGCGAAATAAAAGTCCTTTTATTAGGAATTAGCACAGACCAAGAAAATGTAGAATTAACAGACACAATCATGGTAGCCTCTTACAATCCAAACACGCAAAAAGCAACCCTATTATCCATTCCAAGAGATACCTACACAGGGAAAAATACTGCCAAAGCTACAGCCTATGAAAAAATAAACTCATTATATAGTAGAAAACATAGACCAGACGAAACATTAGAAGCAGTAAATGAAATAACAGGATTAAACATCGAATACTATGTAGTAATAAAAACAGAAGCATTAATCAAGCTAGTAGATGTAATCGGAGGCGTTACCTTTAACGTTCCAATCGACATGGACTATGACGATACATCACAAGACTTACACATCCACCTAAAAGCAGGAGAGCAAAAACTAGACGGAAACAAAGCAGAGCAATTAGTACGCTTTAGACATAGCAATCCAGACAAATATGGAAGAACCACCTCCTATCCAGCAGAATATGGAGACAATGACATAGGAAGAATGAGAACCCAAAGAGAATTCATTTTACAAGTAATCAAGCAAACAGCACGACCAGAAAACATATTCAAACTAGGAGAAATCTTAGATGTAGCAAAAGAAAACGTACTTACCAACATAGACTTTAATGTAGCAAAAGACTATATACCATATGCCGTAGAATTTGACACCGCCAACATGCTAACCGAAAGCTTACCAGGAACAGTACCCGCATTAAACAAAACCAACAATGTCAGCATATTTGTTTATGACAAACAAGAAACCAAAAAATTAATACAACAACTATTTTTTGACCGAGACGTAGAAGAAAACGAAGAAACGCAAAGTACTGAAAATAACGAAACAATTTCTAGTGATACCAGTAAAACCAGTTTAGAAATAGAAGTATTAAATGGTAGTGGAGATAGTAGCAATTTAACAAAAGCAGTAAATCAACTAAAAGGAGCAGGCTTTAATGTTACGAGAACAGGAAGCACCACAACAACAAGCAAAACTACAATTATCAACAAAAAGAATACAAAAGAAACATTACTAAAAAATATAAAAGACGTATTAGGAAAAGGGACAATTGAAACAAGTGAATCAAGTTCAAGTAAAGTAGATGTAACCATTATTATTGGAAAAGATTATTAAAAAAAATTTATATATTGCTGTTTTAGTAAAATATCAACTAAAACGGCAATATATAAACTTAGAAAATTTTTATTCTAATTTTTAAAATCCTTTAAATTCGTAAAACCTACATTTTTTCTTACGAAGCAATACAAAATAAATTAAAATCAAAAGAAAAATCACAACCAAAGCATCAATCACATAATAAGCTAGCTTAGACTGCTCCACTAAATGAGATGCTGCTAAATCTATTTTATATTCTATACCATCAACTGTATAAGAAGCATAGCCTAAAACATCGCCGACCTCAATAGGTGCTTTTATATCCTCTTTTAAAGTAACTTGAAACTCTAAATTATCTAAAGCTAGAGAATTATCTACTAAAGCATCTAACTGACCGTTAGCTAACAAATCCAAATTCTTGGTATCCTTTGTTCCATTTTTAACATCTATATTGGTCACTACATCATTTTCATTTAACAATGGTTTAATAGAAAAATTATCATAACCATATTCAAATAGCGTTTTTGTATTTGTAAATCTTGTAGATACACCATTTACCGTTTTACCACCCAAAACTACACAAACTAATTCTAAATTATCTTTATAACTGCATGAAACCAAGCAATCACCAGCTTGTGAAGTATAGCCAGTCTTACCACATGTCAAGTAAGAGTAATAGTTACGATTATTTGGTAAAATAAGTTCATTGGTAGAGGAATATCTTCTAGCAGCATGTTTGTTAGTAGCAGGAATAGCACAAGAAGCCTTGCCAGAAAGTTTTCTAAAATCGTCATTTTTGATACAATATCTCATAATCGTAGCTAAATCTTCTGCAGTAGTATAGTGATTATCGTCGTGCATACCAAAACTATTAGTAAAGTGAGTTTGCGATAAACCAAGTTCATGAGCTTTTGCATTCATCATAGAAACAAAGCTTTCAATTGAGCCACCAACATATTGAGCTAAGCAATTAGCAGCGTCATTGGCAGAATGAACTAATAAAAGCTCTAACAATTGCTCTACTGTCAAAGTTTCTCCTACTTGTAAAGAAGCGGAGGAATAACCATCAGGAATAGACATTACAGTATCATAACTAACGGTAATAGTTTCATCTAAAGCACAATTTTCTAAAGTAAGAATAGCAGTCATAATTTTAGTAGTGCTTGCCGGATACATTTTCTCATTTTCGTTCTTATTATACAAAATTTTACCTGTCTTATTATCTAGTAAAATGGCAGCTCCGAGATGCTATTTCAGGCGGATTTTCAGCCCCAAAAACAAAAGTTATTTGTGCTAAAAGAAAGAACGCCATCAAAAATAATAAGCACAATTTTTTAACATTAAAATTTAGTTTCATTTTTCTTCTCCTTACATTATGTGTATATCATATCCTATTTTTCTATAAATTTCAACAAAATAATAATAATTTTAAATTTAAAGGAGGTTTTTATATGTATCAATTAAATAAAAAACAAAAAATTATACTAGGAGTAATCGTTGCCATTATTGCAGGTTTTATTTGCTATTATGTATATGCCAAAGAAGATAATAGTATGTCTAACCAAGAGTTAGAAAATAATATACAAACAAAGGATGAGGTTGTAAGTGAGCAAGAAGGTTATAGCGATGATGTCATTTTTGTTCATGTATCAGGTGCTGTTGCAAAAGAAGGCGTTGTAGAACTAAAAGTAAACAGTAGAATGGAAGAGGCAATTTCTAAAGCACGGAGGAGTAAGAGAAGATGCTTGTGTAGAAGATATTAATTTAGCTTATAAACTAGAAGATGGCATGAAAATTCATATTCCAACAAAACAAGAAAAAGAAACAAAAGACTATGTAACCACTTCAAGTGGTGTAGCAGAAGAAGCTAATCAAGAACCAGGTAACCTAAATAATTCTTCACAAACCACGAAAAATACAAAAGTAAATATCAACACAGCAACTGGTACACAACTAGAAACTTTACCAGGGATTGGTCCTTCTACGGCTAATAAGATTGTGACTTATCGAAAGGAAAATGGAAAATTTGCAACTATAGAGGATATTAAGGAAGTTAGTGGCATAGGGGAGGCTAAGTTTAATAAGATAAAAGATTTAATTTGCGTGAAATAATTTAAAAAAGTATTGATTTCTGATAACTAATATGTTATCATATAAATACAATATAGAAAGGACGTAATATGTATAATGTACTATTTTATAAGGATAAAAATGGGAAAAATGAAATATGGGAACTAAGGCCATTAAGAGACAGAATACTTTTTGCTTACAAGGATAATAATAAATTTATCTTATTGAATATATTTATAAAGAAAACAAAAAGACACCTAGGAAGGAAATAGAAAAAGCAAAAAGGTATTTAAAAGATTATAATGATAGGAGTGATAAAAATGGAGAATAGACCAGATGAATCTTGGAAATCAATTAGAAAAAAACTTGCTATTAGTCCAGAACAAGAAGCAGAAGTGCAGCTAGAAAAGGACATTATTGAGGCAACGATTGAAGCAAGGAAAAGAAATAAACTTTCACAAAGAGAATTAAGCCAAAAAAGCGGAGTAAGGCAACCTGTTATTGCCAGAATTGAGAAATATAAAAATTCTCCACAAGCAAATACACTGATTAAATTATTATATCCTATGGGATATACAATAAGAGTAGTTCCTTTAGAAGAAATAGAAGAGGTTTAAAATAATAAAATCAACAAAGAGGCAGAAAAACTAACTGCTTCTTTATTTTGAGATGAATTAAAATCGGCACTTTCCTTTTCTTAGTTTTTATGATAAAATAGAAAACATAAAAAGCATTAAAATCAATAGAAACGGAGGAACAAACATGTTATTAGAACTAAAAAATATATATTTTGAAAGAGAAGGCAAAAAAATACTAAACAACATCAACCTAAAAC
Organism: uncultured Clostridium sp.; assembly: GCA_948468505.1. GTDB lineage: Bacteria > Bacillota > Clostridia > TANB77 > CAG-508 > CAG-269. The sequence goes on from CAOKJE010000042.1 coordinate 7,417, forward strand.
TAGACCTAGGAAAATTCATAGCAATCACAGGACCAAACGGATCCCGGAAAATCAACACTAGTAAAAATCATAATGGGAATTGAAAAACAAGATTCTGGAGAAATCATTTTTGACGGACAAGACATCACAAACCTTACCATAGACCAAAGAGCAAAACTAGGAATAGGATTTGCCTTCCAACAACCAGTAAAATTCAAAGGAATTACAGTTTATGACCTATTAAAAATCGCAGGCAAAAAAGACATGACCAAAATGGAAGCATGTGAAATACTTTCCAAAGTAGGGCTATGTGCCAAAGAGTATGTCGACAGAGAAGTAAACGGATCTTTATCAGGAGGAGAACTAAAAAGAATTGAAATTGCAACTGTTGCTTTGCGAAGAGCCAAACTAACCATATTTGATGAACCAGAAGCAGGAATTGACTTATGGAGTTTTAGCAACTTAATAGATGTATTTGAAAAAATGGGAGAACTCATAAAAGGAACAACCCTTATCATTTCCCATCAAGAAAGAATTTTAAACATAGCAGATGAAATCATTTTAATGAAAGCAGGAAAAATAGAGGAAATTGGGAAAAGTCAAAACATTTTAAGCAAAACATTTGCCAAAAAAGAATGTTACAAAATAGCACCAATGTCCCAAGATGGCCCAAGCATGGCCCAAACAAACCCGGTGGCCCAAACAAACCCGGAACCAATGGGGACGTCCCCATTTAAACCCGGAACCGATGGGGACAATTAAGCAAAGAAAGGAGAGTAACATGGAGGAAAATAAAGTTATAAATCAAATTGATAAAGACCTTTTAAACGAAGTGTCTAACTTAGAAAATATGGAAAAAGGAGCATACAACATTAGAAAAAATGGAGAAGGAATTGAAAGAAAAACAACTCCTAATATCAATATTGTAAGCAAAACTGACAAGCCAGGGATTGATATCTATGTGAAAGAAAATACAAAATTTGAATTTCTTCATATACCAGTTATCTTAACCGAAAGTGGTTTAAGTGACTTAGTTTACAATGATTTTTATATTGGGAAAAATGCAAATGTAATCATTGTTGCAGGATGTGGCATTCATAACGACCACCATAGAGATTCACAACATGATGGTATCCATCGTTTCTTTTTAGAAGAGGGAGCTAAGGTAAGATACATTGAAAAGCATTATGGAGAAGGAAAAGGAGAAGGAAAAAGAATCTTAAATCCAGTAACAGAGGTCTATTTAAAAGAAGGTAGCAGCATGGAAATGGAAAGCAGTCAAATCAAAGGGGTAGATTCTACCATAAGAGAAACCAAGGGAGAATTAGAAGCTAATACCAATTTTGTTGTTAAGGAAAAGATTATGACACATGGTAATCAATTTGCCAAAACAATTTTTGATGTAAACTTAAAAGGAGAAAATGCTAGTACACATGTTACTTCAAGGTCAGTTGCAACAGATGATTCTAAGCAGTTGTTTGTATCTAAAATTTATGGAAATAATAAATGTTTTGCGCATAGTGAGTGTGATGCGATTATTAAAGATAATGCTAAAGTGACAGCAACGCCAGAGGTTACAGCAAATCATGTAGAAGCAAATTTAATTCACGAAGCAGCTATTGGAAAGATTGCAGGAGAACAATTGATTAAGTTAATGACATTGGGGCTTTCTGAAAAAGAGGCAGAAGAAGAAATTATTAATGGTTTCTTAAGATAAGAATGAATATTTTTACATTTTTTTCATATACTATATTAAAATTAGCTAAAAATGCTTGACAACTTAGTTTTTACGTAGTAAAATAAATACTGTTGTTAAGCATTTACATCGCGGAGTGGAGCAGTTGGCAGCTCGTTGGGCTCATAACCCAAAGGTCGGTAGTTCGAGTCTACCCTCCGCAACCATTTTTGAAGGTTTTTAAGCACTCTATACAGAGTGCTTTTACTTATCACAGAATAACACAAAGTGTTACAAATACTGGTGTGTAGGTCAATGATTTCATTTTGTACTTAACACAACTTATCATAAAATGATACGGACGTTGACTTCAAATTGCATTCCATTGCATTACACAGGATAGTAAACAAAGCTAGTAATACCAATTAAAAGCAGGAACTAATCAAGCAAAACTGCATTCCAAAATTAACATAAGGCACCAATACAAGGTGTCTATTATTATGTATAAACAACTTCTAATAATGATAACACTTGTAATAGAATCTACATTAGTTTAAATTGAAACAAAGGAGGTAAACTATGAATAAAGTAGATAACATTAAGGAGTGCTTAGAAAAATTGGAGGTTCCACTAACGGAGGCACACAAAATTACTCTAAATAAAATAGTATCAGAGTTAAAAGCTATGAAAGTCAAAACAGGAGATGACTATATTGAAGAATTTTATAATATGTTTGAATTTACATCTGACGAAAGAGCCAAAAGATACCCTATGTTAATGGAATTATACGATAACTTTATAAGAGAACTACAATGCGGAGACAAGAACTATCGTTTAATGAGAAAGACAAAAGCCCAACTAGACCAAGCATTAGAGACAACTTGCACTAAAGGACAAATGCAGTTAATAGACTGTTCACAATGTATAACAGACATTATAAATGACGAGTTCGCAGAAAAAGCCTTTATATTCGGATATGTTATGTGTAACGAAATCAATGAAGAAACAAAAAATATCTATGAATAAAATGAAATATGTAACTTTCTATGATACTAACAAACATACATTTATTATAACTCAAAGAGAAGTTACTTATAACCAATGGGGCAAGTGCATAATAGCAGAGGGTATAATTCAACCAAACCAAGTATTTGATAGTAAAGACAATGCTATCAAGAGCCTAAGAGGAAGTGCTTATATAGAAATATAATAGTCAATATGGAGCAATGAATTAAGGAATAGTAACCAACCTTAATTTAATTGCTCTTATTTTAGCTTATTTAGGGCATAACTACCCCACCAACTTATTATTTATTTGATTAGATTTATAAAAGTCAATCAGCACAAGACTTCTTACTATATATAGATTTATAATTCACGCAAATTCTATATAGAAAGGGGGTGTGCAATATGGCAGGAAGAAAAGACTACGAAGAACGAAAGGAAAGAAAAAAAGAAAGATACCAAGAGTTAGCAAAAAAAGCAAGAGAAGATAGCAACCAACACTATGAGCAATACCAAAAAATGAGTAATGCAATACCTTTAGGGCAACCAATACTAACAGACCATTATAGTGCAAATGCTACAAGACGAGGTTA
>CAOKJE010000043.1 GCA_948468505.1 uncultured Clostridium sp.
CTGGAAGCCAGTTTGTGTGGATACCAGTAGGTACTGTTAAGTATTCTGGTGGAACGAAGACAATTAATTTGGATAGATATACTTTTGATTCTAATGGAACTCCAACAGCACAAAGAGATTCATCAATAAATAATACTCGAGAATTAGCAACATCAAGTTATGGAAATACAACTGCAAAAGATATAGCAACTTTTAAAACAAGTGCAGTTAAAAATGGAGGCTATTATATTGGTAGATATGAAGCAAGAACAGCAACAAAAAGAACCGATAATAGCAACGCTTTAACAGCAGTAACAATAAAACCAAATGATTATGTGTATAATTATATTACACAGCCACAAGCTGCTACACAAGCAAGAACAATGTATAATACAAATAGTTTTACAAGTGACTTAATTAATAGCTATGCATGGGATACTGCGATAGTATTCTTACAAGAGTTTGATAATAGAAGTAATAAAGCAAAAGTATATTCATTCCAAACTACTTTAAATACAAGTTTTGCAGAAAAAGGAACAAACCACTTAACGAATACGGCACAGCAAGATAAAATATGTAATGTTTGGGATATGTCAAGCAATGACTTTGAATGGACAACAGAAACGCAGGTTGCTAATTCTACCAATCCATGTGTTCCTAGAGGGGGAAATTATAGCCTCAACTACTGTACCCCAGGTCATCGAAACAACTGCTACAACACGACCTCTGCTTACGAACGAGATTCCTTCAGACCCATACTTTATTTAAAAAACTGAGAGCTTAAGAAAAACTAAATCGCTTTAAAAAACAAAATAAAAAGAAGAGGATTATAGACTAATTAATTGTCTAAAACCTTCTTCTTTTTATTTTTCCTTTTTTAAAATAACTTGTTCTTCATAAAGTTTATTGGCTTCTTCTAAAGCTTTATTTATTTCTTCTTGTTTATCTTTTATTTTTTTGTCTACTTCTTCTATCTTTTCTTGTACTTTTTTCATTTCCTCATTTTTGGTATCAGCATTTTGGTCATTTTTTGTAATTTCTGTTATTTGCTCTTCTAGTTGATTTTTTTGTTCTGTTAATGGTTTCATTTTTTCGTTTAGCTGTTTTATTTTTTCCTCTTGTTTACTTATCTTTTCTTCTACCTTTTCTAAGGTATCATTTTGTGCTAATTCATAAGCTGTTTTTTCTTTTTGAGCTTTTTGTTGCTTTATTATGGTATAACTTACCCCTACGACTACTAGAATTGCAATTACAACTACTACTAATATTAAAATTTTCTTTCGTTTTTCCACCTTTTTCCTCCTTTATCTTTTCCTATTCATCTTTGTTTGCTTGTTCTGCATATTGTTTGTATAGTTCGTTTAATTTTTCGTTTTCCTGTTGTAATTGTACTTGTTTTTGTTTGATTTCTTTGTCCATTAGTTCTAGCTTTCCTTGTGTTTTTTCTAGTTTAACTTCTTGCGCATCACTTTGTTCTATTTTGATGTCTGCTGATGTTTTTGCTTTTTTGGCATATGGGTTTTGAGTTTCTTCTTGGTTTTGTTTTGCTGTTTCTTCTGTTTCTTGTTTTTCTGATGCTGGAGCGTTTGCTATGTTTTTATAGATGACTATTGCTAGTGTTATTATGATTGCTATTGCTATTATGATAGCAACTAGTGGTATTTCTTTCTTTTTCTGAGTCATTTTTTCACTTTCCTTTCCTTACGTTTTGCTTTTGTTTTTAGTTTTTCTATCTTTTTATTCGGTTACTGTTTGTTCTTGTGTAATTTGTTTTTCTAATTCGTCTCTTTCTTCTATTAATGGAATTAGTTCGTCATTTAGTTTGGTTACTTTTTCTTCTTGTTTTTTTATTTGTTCTTCTATGCTTTCTTGTGTTTGGGTGTTATTTGGTGTGGTTTGTTCTATTTCGTTTTTGGTATTGTTGTTTTTGTTTTCTTTTTGTATGGCAAGTCTATAAAATGCTACTACTACAACGATTGCTAGTATAATGGTAATTCCTATCATGATAGATTTTTTTTGGTTACTCAAATTCTCCACCTCTCTTCTTTTGTTTGGTTTTTATTGTTTTTATTATAATAATCTCCTTTGTAATTGTCAAGCAAATTTTTACAAATTTCTTGTCTATCATGCAAAAACTTCTATAGAAGTCCTTGCTTTTTGCTTGGTCTTCTATAGAAGTATGCCCCATTTGTTTTATTTTAGTACATATTTTTTGATTAAGATAATTCCGCATATTAGAGTTCCTAGTGAACTAATCGCAAGTATTATATAGGCAATATCGTCTGTTGTTAAACCTGTTGCTGGTATAATGGTTAGTATTTCTGAGGTTGCTTCGTCTTCTTCTTTTTCACCTTCTAGTGCGTCGTTGCTTGGTTCGTAGTTTCCTATTTTTGTGGTTATGGTTGATCCTCCTGATTTTTTTATTTTTATGATTTCACTGTTGTTTCCTACACTACTGTCTTCTTCTCTTAGAACACTTGGTAATTGTCTGTAAGCATTTAATTCTATTATGTTTTGGGTTTCTGCTATGTCTACTGTTACACCTTTTTCTCCTTCTTTTAATTGTACTTGCGGTTTTAGGTTTTTGCTTAAAGCTTTTGTATTCATAACTGCTTTTGTTTTTTTCGTTACGATTTCTTTTAAGCTACTTGTATTTGCTAATAATCCTTTATCAAATAAGGCTCTTTTTTCTGCATCTGTGTATGTATTCCATTTTTGTCCTTCTCCTACTTCAAAGTTGTTAGATAGGTTGTTGTCTAGGTAGTCAATTACTGTTTCTGCTGATAGGGTTACTAAGTCTTCTTTCTTTTCTCCATAGCCTTTTCCATAATGATAGTATTCTTTGTTTAGATAGTCTACTTCACTTAGGTTGTTTACTTGCAATTCGTATTCGATTTCTAGTCTTGCTGCTTGTTGTATTTCATTATCTAATTCGAATTTTAGTAATCCTTTGTTCTTTTCTATTACTGTTTGTTTATTTGCTATGTTCTTTTCTATTAGGGTTGGTACCATGTAGGTTGTGTATTTTACTGTGTTTTCAAGTTTTCGCTTCGAATCATCCTTAGAGTCTTTTGTTATCTTAGCATCGATTAAGACGTTTCCATCTGCTAGTACTAGTCTTGCTCTTTTGATTCTCTTGGTTAGCTCTAACGTTTGTTTTGCTCTTTCGGTAATTCCAAAGTCTATTTCTTCTAATGCATGAGAGTTATAATTCATACTGTCACCATCATCATTTAGTATTCCATCTTTATTTTCTATGTCTATTCTAAAGTTAGGTGTGTGTGAATCCATTGTGGTAATTAAGTTTGTTCCTTGGCTATCGTCCTCTGTCTTTTTTATTTTTCCGTTATAGGCTGTTATGATATCTTGATTGTAATTAGTCATTAGCTCAGTTTGTTTGTCAATTTGTTGTCTTGTCTCATAGTTGTCCTTAGCATCATTATAACGAACTCTAAATCCATAATTATACCAATATAAATCGCTTTCCCTATAATTTTCTTTATATATAGTTGATTTGTAATCTTGTACTCGCAATGTATTAGTTTTATTATCTAATACATAGGTTTGTCCTCCCCATATATATTGGATTTCATAGGTTTCTGGTAGAAAGCCTTCAAATGAGTAATTTCCATTTTCATCTGTTGTTTTTTCGGCTTTTATCCATCGGTTTCCTTCATAGATTTGGGCTACTTGTCCTACTTTTCCTCCTGCTTTATTAATTAGTTGTACTGTTACACCTTGTATTCCTTTTTCTTCTTTATCCATGTATCCATTTGCTTCACGGATTTGACCGGTGTTGGTTTGTCGAACTTTAAAGGTTTCTGTTTCTGCTATTTGGTCAAAAAATACGGTTCCGTCTATGGTTCTGTTTTCTCTTAATTCTAATATTAGTCCTGGTGCTTGGTCTGTGTCATCTTCAAAGGTTGTTTGGTCATTTGGTTTGGCGTTTCCTGGTTGTGAGTCGATGTCAATTCCTGCATAGGTTTTTCCTTTTTCATCTTTGTTTGAATAGGAAGCAATTTCTACTACATTGTCTAGTTTTACGCTACCAGATCCGTTATCATTCATTCGTACAATTTCTTCTATTTTATCTTGTTCTACTTCTAATTGTATATAGATGTTTTCTTCTGTTTGCGGTGCTATTGGTAAGTTAATGTTTTTTATATGAATTTTTTCGTATTTACTATATCCTGAAGCTTGCCTATCGTAGGTTATTGTGTTTATTACTTCATCGTCGCCACCTATTTGCTTTCCTACTCTTACTTTGCTTGTGTCATATTTGTCATCATAGTAATCGTAGAGTTCATTTACTATGGTTGTTAATCCTGACGCAGTGTTTCTGATTCCTATTTGGTAAATTACCTTGACGGTAAGTCCATGATTAGAATCTTTGTAGTAAACATCAGATGGATATAGAGCTCTTGTGTATGACATTTGTGAATATTTACTTTGATATCTTACTTGTGGATCCATACTGTTTCCATCGTATTCATCGTCATTAAATCTGTCTGCATAGTCATAGCGGAAAACGGCATTGTTGATTTCTACTTTAACATGTTTTATGTCCTTCATTAAGGTTAAGTCTGGTTGTTCTCTTTCTTTTAAACCAAGGTTGATGTTTTTTAGTTCTACGATGTTTTGCTTTCTTATTTCCTCTGGTTTTTTTAATGCATCTAGACCTCCTATTGCGTCTTCAGTAGTTGCTTTTATTAGGAAATTCTCACTTATTTTGTTAATTGGATATTTTTGTCCGCTATAGCCATATACGCCACCTCCGTAGTCGATTTTGCTTAGGTATGCTTCTGTTTTATAGGATAATCCGTAAGTTTTTTGTCCACTGGCTCCTGCTGCTCCATTTGGTATAATGCTTGTATATTTTTCGTTGAAGATATCTCTATTTCTTGCTTCTGCTGCTTTACTTCCGTTATTCTTGTCTTTGTTTACTAGTACACTTTCATAGCACATGCCATTGTAAGTAAATTCGATTGAATACTTTGGCAAGTCATCAATTTTTACTTTGTGCATAAAGTATGCTCCACTGCTGTCTGTTTCTACTTCTGTCATTTTATTTCCAAGTCTATCTTCAAATTCTTGCGGTACACCATCTTTTAGTAATTTTACTGTTACATTTCCAAGCAGCTTGTCGTTTTGGTCTCTTGATTCGTTTCTGTATAGTCCGTTATCTATTAATTCTTTTCCTACTTCCCATGGTACGTCCTCCCATACATATCCGTGATAAATCCATATATTTTTTTCTGTTTTTAATTTGCATGTTTCCGTCCACTTACATAGGTTGATGAACTTGGTACTTCATATTGCCAGTTTTCTCCTACTGAGAATTCTTCTAAGTAGTAACCTCCTGGTAGCCCTACATGGATTTCTCCTCTTTTATTGCTTACAAAGGTTATTCCATCAGACATGTTTCTTGAATTAAATAATGGTTCTCCTTCGTGGTCTTTTTCTGTTGAGTATCCCGTAAAGTAATATCCACTTGAGTTTTTAACTTTAAAGTAGATTCCTTCAATAGCATATCCTGTGTCTGCATCTACTTTTACAATTCCTGTTCCTGGTGGAGTTCCTGTTGGTGGTGGATCTTTTTCTGGTGGGTCTTCTGGTGGTGGTGGGTCCCCTCCTAGTTTAATGTAAAGATCATAAAATTCTTTTATATATTCTTGGTAAGCAAATTGTATGAACATGTGGTCTTGTCTACTTGTGTTTTGTCCAATGTCATACCATTCTGCTTTTACATTAAATCTTTCACATTTAAATCTAAAGGTTCCTTCTATTTGCTCTGCTGGTCCTAATGATTTTGGTAATTTTATATAAAATGGTTTTCCGCTTTTTGCTGTTATTTTTGTTCCGTTTTCATCACAAATGGTGATTGGCTGGTCATTGAAAGTACTTTCTTTTTCTCCAGCATATCTTCTGCTTTCTACACTGTAGTCTGTAAAATTCATGACTATTGGCCCTACTATGTAGCTGTCTCCTATTTCTTTGTAGTTATTACTTTGACTAACTTTTTCTGGTTTTACTGGTTTCATGTCGGCATATTCCATGGCATATTTTTCTATTTTTTTAGCAATTGATTTATCTGCCCATGATCCTAAATCTGTACCATCATCATCTACTTGTGATAAGAACCATTTATTAGCACTTTCTCCTTCTACAAAGCTTTTGTAATATTGCTGTGCTACTCTCCATAATGCTCCTTGTGTTCCATTGTTTTTTCTTTCTGTTTTTCCTGCTGTTGTGCTTGCATTTGATATGATATAAGCTATTAGTGCTGCATTTTTAGTTGTTTTTGTTTGCTTTCTACTTTTAATGTCTATGTCAAAGGTTGCTTCTCTTCCATCTACTCTGATGTTTCTTCTTATTTTATGGGTGGCTTGTGAACTTTTTATTTCGTGCTGTAAGCAAAGTAATCCTTTTGTGCTGTCTAGTACCGTTGCTTCGTCAAATTTTCTTTTAGAAGCACTTTTATAGTTTCTTACATATTTGGTTTTTCCACTGGAGGATACTTTTATGTCTTTTTTGTTGCTAGTCGGAGTTCTTGTTTTCCAGTTATATGAACTAAAGCCTGATCTAGTAAATCCATGTTTACTACCATTGTCTGTTAGTTTTACCCAAGCCGCATTTGATTTAGGTTGTATTACTATCATACTGATACATAGGAAAAGTATTAACAGTCCTATTTTTTTTGCTATTTTATTTTTTCTTCTCATTTTTCCTCCCTCCCTACGCTTTTAGCACTTTTTTCTTAATTAAGTAAGCTCCTGCTGCTAAAATGGTTATGGTAGTAATTATTAATGTTATATATATCATTATGCCACCTGTGTTTAGTCCAATAATAACACTAACGGTTGATATGTCATCTTCTTCTGCTACTTTGTTTGCTGGTATAGAATCGATGTCTCCAATTAAGTTTTCGTTATAGTCTTTTGTAATCTCTGCTGTGTTGGTAACGGTTCCTAAGTCATCTTCTGTTAGTTGTTTGGTTGCTATTAAAGTTAAGGTTTTAGTTTGTCCTGGATTGATAATTTGGTCTGCTAATTTTTGGCTAACTAATTTACCTTGCTCTTCATACCAATCTTTGTTTTGTTGTGGATTAAATTGTAAATCACTTGGTAGATAGTCTACAATTTCTTTTGCATAACCCATGATGTCTCCTTCATTGGTTACTTCGATTTTATATTCTATGGTTACTGTTGTGTTGTTGATATTTTTTCTGTCTACTTCGATTTTGGCAAAGTTAGCATTGTTGTAACTATATCTTTTGCTTGCTTTTCCACTTTGAACAGTTATTGCTGTTACGTATTTATCTAGCTTTAAGTCAAAGGCATCACTTTGAATAACACCCATGTTGATGTTTTTGATGTTACGACTTACTACCTCAATTTTATCGGTAATGGCTACTATTTTCCCTTGTAAATTGGCGGTTGTTACGTTTGAATTGTTTTCCTCAATTACTCCTACTTTTTGGTATTCTGTTAGAGCATAGCTTCTGTTGTCATATTCAAATACTACTAGATAACTTCCACTTGTAATATTGTTTAATGTATATTCTCCGTTTTCCCTTGTGGTTGCTGTAATTGCGTTTCCATTTTTGTCTTTTGCTGGTTTTCCGCTGTTATCATATAGTTTTACTGGTACACCTTCTAGCATTTGTTCGCTATCATCTTTAGCACCATTTTCGTTTTCGTCAATCCATGCTACTCCTGAAATGCTACAATTGTTAGCATTTCCTCCTTGGTTTCCTCCGTTACTTGGTCTGTTTGGATCTCTAAGAATAACATTGGTAACCTCATTAGATGCTTTGTCGATTGCAATATTGTCTGTTACTCTTGCTTTGTTTTTAATTTCTAACTCATTTCTTCCGTCTGGCAAAAGGTCTGCTTCTACTAATAGTCTTACTTGCATTGTTCTTCCTACTGGTAAGTCAAAGCTTAGCTCTGCTTCTGTTGTGATAATATTTTTCTCTCCTGTGTCGTCTTCTTCTCCTTCTGTTCTTATGTTTTTATAGAAGATTTGGTCTAGTGTTATTCCTTCTGGCAAATTATCTATTAATTCTCCTATTATTGGTTGTTCTCCTGTGTTTGTAATTGTTATGATGTATTGGAATTGACTTCCTTCATAGACGTATTTGCTTGGTAAGTCGGTTTGCTTGGTTATGGTACAGTCTGCTACTCCTGCTTGTTTGATTTCTTCTACATTGGAATAACTTGGATCGATATTGTCACCTTCTATGATTATTTGGTTTGGTATTAGTTGTGCTGTTTTTTCAGTTCCTTCTAGTTTTATGCTTAAGAATAAAACGACTTCTTCTTCTGGTTTTAAGTTTCCAATTTCCCAAGTTACGCTTTTTTTGTTTTTGTCATAGTTAGCATTTTTTCTAGTTCCGGTTTCATCTTCAATGTAACATTCATCTTCTTTACTGTATATCATGTTTGCTGCTTCTACATAACTAGTATCTTCTGGTATTGTGGTTAAGGCTTTTATTCCTGTTAGTTTTTCGCTTGTTATATTTTTAACTACAATTTTATAACTTATGATACTTCCTCTTATGTAGTTACGGTGAGGACTTACGGTTGTTATCATGTCTGCTTGTACTTTAGCTTCTTTTATTGTATTTTCTACTACGTTAGTTTCGTAGATGGTTTCTTCTCCATTAATTGTTACTTGTGCTTTCGTTCCTACTGTTTTTCCTATGTTTTGCTCGTTTTTTCTTACTCTTGCATGATAGAAAATTTCAATTTCTTTATTTGGTTTTAGCGTTGTTATTTCTTGTGGATCTATTTCATGTGCATCGTCTTCTTCTTCCTCTGTTAGTTTGTGTATTTGTAACTCAAAAGCTTTTGTTTCTTCCTCTTCTATATAATCATTTCCATATGCTTGGGCATAGTCTGTTCTTAAGTATATTAATTCTTCTGGGATTTCGTCTTTTATATAAATGTTGGTTATTTCTTGGTCTGTATTATTTTTTATTTTTATGCTATATTTTTGAGCTTGCCCTTCGTAGATATCGCTTCCATTTCCTGCTGCTATTGTTTTACTTACGGTAATTGGTGCTGTAGTGTTTGGCTCTTGTTCTTCTTGGTTTTCGTTTAAGTTCGTAGTGTTGTTACTTTGCTTTGTTATAATATAGTTTATGTCTATTTGGTTTTTTGCATCATTTTCGTATTGTACGTCTTGACTGTTTGTGTAACTTACTTCAATTTGCTGTGTTTCGTTTTCTTCTATGGCTGCTACGTTTATGTCACAGTTTAAAATGACATTTGCCCCTTTTACTAATTCGTTTTGGGTATAGTTTGCTTGCTCTCCAACTAATTCTATTTTGGCTACTTTTTTTCCTTCCTCATTTTCATATACTTCTTCTTGTTTCGTTGTTAATCCTTCTCCATATAATAGGCTTACATTTTTTAGTTCTATGTCTTGAATTTTTTCTGGAAATTTTACTTCTATTGTTGGATTTTTGTATAAATCACAACTGTTTTCGTTTGTAATAAGTGTTGTTTTGATTTCTACATTTTGGTTGGTTTTTCCTGCAATTAGTTGGTTGTTGTTTATTTCGCTTTCTGCTTTTGTTGTGGTTTCTAATAATTTTGTGCTGGCTTGGGCTTTCTTTTCTTCTATTTGTTCGGTTGGTTTTAGGGTTCCTTCTACTACTAAGTTGGTTAGCTCTTTT
>CAOKJE010000044.1 GCA_948468505.1 uncultured Clostridium sp.
AAACCCGGAACCATTGGGCCATTAAGTCAAACTCGGAACCATTGGGCCATTGGGGCATTGGGGCATGTTGGCTCATTTTTTCATAACAATAGCATTTTTGTCTTGATAATAATTCTTTCGAACAGCAATCTGTTCAAAACCAAACTTTTTATACAAATGAATCGCAGAATAGTTTTCTTCCATCACCTCTAAAGTTATATCAGAGATTTTATTTTCTTTTGCCAAATCAAGCAATCTTTTTAATAGCAAAGTACCAATTCCTTGGTTACGAAAATCCTTTTTTACTACAATATTCATAATATCAGCTTGATTAAGCATAACTTTAATACCAGCAAAACCTACAATTTTATCGTCTAATTTTGCAACTAGATAAGTAGAATTTTCAGATTTTAATTCTTCTGCTAAAACAGAAGAACTCCAAAACTCATCAAAATCAGTTATTAAAATAGGAGAAATTTGTTCTAAATCTTGAAAAGTCATAGGAAGTATTTTAATATCTTTTGATTTTTCTTCTAGTTGCCTTTGGGCTTGAGGTTTTTTTAAATATAAAGGCAAAATATCTTCTTGTTTTTTTTCTTGAAATTTATCAAAACCAGCTAAACCTAAGAAATAAGAGTTTAACAAATTATTTTTAGAAGGTGCCAAAATGCAGCTCTCAAAAATAGCCCTAATAACGTTATCATAAATACTAGTAGCATCGCCTACAAAAGTAATTGTAAAATCTGGATAAAGAGCTTTTTGTTTGGCAATTGTTGCTAAAGCATTTTCGATAGTATCTGCCGTTGGCGAAATGATTTCTTTATAATTAGAAGATTTTAGTTGATATAAGGCAAAATAGCAATTGTCGTTTTTACAATCTATCATACTTGCAATAAAGCCTTCTTGACGAATAGAATAGGCAAGAGTTTCTAAAGAATTAACACCAATAGCAGGGATATTTAGACTATCTAAAAAAGCTTTTATCGTTGCAATTCCAATTCGAATACCAGTAAAAGAGCCGAGGACCTTTATCACATACTAATAAATCCATGTCTTTTAACTTTAAATTAGCTTTTTGAAAAGCTTGTTCTATCATTGGCATTAGTTCTACAGAATGGGATTGATGCGTTTTGCGGTCTAATTGACAAATTAAGTGGTCATCTTCTAAAATAGAAACACCGCAAACTTGGCTTGCTGTATCAATACTTAAAATTTTCAAAATAATCCTCCCATCTTTTTAAAGTAGTATCTACTTTTAAAATTCGTATATTTTCGTTGTTTTCACCTTTTTCAAATGTGATATGGAGATAACCTTTAGGTAAAGCTTCTTCAATCAATTCGCCCCATTCAATTAAACAAATACCATTTTCAAAATATTCTTCTCCACCAATTTCGTAAAACTCGGTAACATCTTCTAAACGATAAACATCAAAATGAAAAATCTTACTACCGTTTTTTTGATATTCATTTACAATGGTAAAAGTAGGGCTAGAAATCTCATTTTCCAAACCAAAATAACTAAGAATACCTTCGGTAAATTTTGTTTTACCAGACCCGAGCTCACCAGTAAGAACAATAGTATCTTGCTTTTCTAAAGAAGCAGCAAGGCTTTTGGCAAAATTTTTGGTATCGGCCTCATTTTTCGAAATAAATTCAAAATGGCTCATAAATATCTCCCTTTCAAGTCGTTATTAATAGGAAAGCTAAATGTGATTTCCTATTTACAAGCATTATTATAATACAAAAAAATGAAAAATTCAATCAAAACTCTTGATAAATCAAAACAGATGTAATATAATTGTAATGAATTTGTAATAAAAGAGAAATAAAGACAAGAAGGGAAGATAAAAATGTTTAAATTTGGGTTAGGACAAGATATTGGAATAGATTTAGGAACAGCAACCGTGATAGCCTATGTAAAAGGAAAAGGAATTGTATTAAGAGAGCCATCTGTTGTAGCAGTAGACAACAACACAAAAGAAGTATTAGCAGTAGGGCAAGAAGCAAGAAGAATGTTACGGAAGAACCCCAGGAAATATAGTAGCAACAAGACCTTTAAGAGATGGTGTAATATCTGACTATACAGTAACAGAAAAAATGTTAAAACATTTTATCAACAAAGTTTGCGGAAAAATTCTTTTTTCACCTAGAATTATGATATGCATCCCTTCCCAAGTAACAGAGGTAGAAAAAAAAGCAGTAATTGATGCAGCTTCACAAGCAGGAGCAAGAAAAGTATATTTAATCGAAGAACCAATAGCAGCAGCAATTGGTGCTGGAATAGATATCTCCAAACCATGTGGAAACATGGTAGTAGATATCCGGAGGTGGAACCACAGACATTGCCGTTATTTCATTAGGAGGATCTGTTGTAAACACCTCATTAAAAGTAGCAGGAGATAAATTTGACGAATACATTGTAAAATATATCAAGAAAAAACATAACATCATGATAGGAGAAAGAACAGCAGAAGACCTAAAAGTAAACATTGGTTGTGTATTCCCAAAAATCCAAGATGCAGAAATGGAAATTCGAGGAAGAGACTTAATTACAGGACTTCCAAAAACCATAACCATTCGTTCAAGCGAAATGCTAGAAGCACTAATCGAGCCAGCAATGTTGATAGTAGATGCCGTTCACTCTGTTTTAGAAAAAACACCACCAGAACTAGCAGCCGACATTAGTGACAAAGGAATTTACATGACAGGAGGAGGCTGTCTAGTAGATGGATTAGACAAGCTTTTACAAGAAAAATTAGGCATCAATGTTATGATTGCACAAGATACAGTATCTTGTGTCGCATTAGGAACAGGAAAAGCATTAGACAACCTAGATGCTTTAGAAGGAAAAACAAAATAATGTGAAATTGGGGACGTTTCTTTTTGCACATTTCCAATTTTGTAAACTTATGATTAGTTGCTTTTTCCCATATTATTTCTGTAAAAATAATATGGGGAAAAGCAACTATTTAAAACGTTTATTATGAATGGAGGATGTGCAAAAAGAAACGTCCCCAATTTCACATCCAATATCACAAAAGGAGAAGAAAATGAAAAAAGTAGCATTTATCACACTAGGATGCAAAGTAAACCAATACGAAACCAACAGCATGATACAAAAATTTATAGAAAAAAACTACAACATAGTAGAAGCAGACCAAAAAGCAGATATCTATATCATAAATACTTGTACCGTAACCAATATGGCAGACAGAAAATCAAGACAAATGCTAAGAAGAGTAAAAGAGCAAAACAAAGAAGCTATCGTAGTTGCTTGTGGATGCTATGTACAAGTTGCTAAAAAAGAGGTAGAAGAAATACCTGAAATTGATTTAGTATTGGGGAATAATGAAAAAAAGAAAATTGTAGAAATGATAGAAGCATATCAAAAGCAAGCAAATCGACTAAGCGGGATTGAGGACGTCATGCAGCAAAAAGAATATGTAGAATTAGGAGAAACTACTTATACCGAAAAAACAAGAGCAGTTATCAAAGTGCAAGATGGGTGTGATAGATTTTGTTCTTATTGCATTATTCCTTATGCAAGAGGAAGAGTAAGAAGCAGAAAACCAGAAAACATCATAAAAGAAATCAAAAAAATTGCCCAAAACGAAATCAAAGAAGTAATTATAACAGGAATCCATATTGCTTCTTATGGAAAGGATTTTAAGGAAAAATATCAATTAATCGATTTATTAGAAGAAATTAACCAAATAGAAGGAATTCAAAGAATTCGACTAGGTTCACTAGAGCCACTATTAATAACAGAAGAATTTGTAGAAAGATTGACAAAACTAGAAAAAGTATGTCATCATTTTCACCTATCTTTGCAAAGTGGATGTGATGAAACTTTAAGTAGAATGAACCGAAGATATACGACAAAGGAATTTGAAGAAATTGTACAAAGACTAAGAAATGCATACCAAGATGTCAACTTAACAACTGATATAATCGTTGGGTTCCCACGGAGAAACGAAGGAGGAATTTGAAAAAACGTATGAATTTTTAAGCCAAATTAGATTTTATAAAATGCACATTTTCAAATATTCACCAAGAAAAGGAACCAAAGCAGCCAACATGAAAGACCAAATAGCGGGAAATATAAAAGAAAAAAGAAGCGAAAAATTAATCGAATTATCAAATAAAAATCAAAAAGAATATCATGATAAATATCTAGGAAAAGAAGTAGAAATCTTATATGAAGAGAAAAAAGGTGAATACTACCAGGGGCATACTAAAAATTACATACTAGCAAAAATGAAAGGAGATAATCAAGAAAACTTAGAAAATAAAATCATAAAAACCAAATGTACTGATGCAAAAAATGACCATATCTTGGTAGAAAAGTAAAAAAATGTAACAAAACCGTAACAAAACCGTAACCAACATTTAATATAAAAAAACGCCAAATCACTTGCCAATTCTAAAAATATATAGTATAACTAAAACAGTAATATGTATAAAAACACAAAGGAGGAATAAAAATGGCAGATTTAGGTGAAGTAAACAATGTATCAGGAGTATTTGGAGGAGTTGAATTGCAAACAATGGGAAATGAAGAACAACAAACACAAACACCAGAAAATGCAGGAACCATTATGCAACCAGGAACAAACCTACCAACTAAAACAGGATTTTGGAATAAATTCAAAGCATTTTGGTTACAAGACATAGATTGGAACAAAGAAATAAAAGTAGAATTAACCCCATATCAACAAAAAGTAGAAGACGAAATAAACGAATTTCTACACCAAGAAATCACATGGGAAAAAGTACATGATTTTCTATTCCAAGAAGTTACATTTAGAAGCAAATAATGTGAAATTGGGGACGTTTCTTTTTTCACATTTATTGTGAATTTTTAGTGAATTTATCAAAAAGTATAGCAAATTTAGAAAAAATATGCTATACTTTTTTTACTTTGGATTTGGATTAGGGGTAGTTAAAAAATGAAGGAAACATAAAAAAGAAAGGAAAATAAAGTAAATGCCCCGAACAACGAGATTAAAAAGTAATACAAAAGTATATCATGTAATATTGCGAGGAAATGCAAAACAAGATATATTTTTGGAAAAACAGGATTATTGCAAATTTATAAAGGAAATTTGCAACACAAAAGAAAAATATCAATATGAATTATATGCCTATTGTTTAATGACAAATCATGTTCATTTGATTTTATATGACAAAATGGATAACCTATCAAAGGCGTTGCAAAGTTTGACTGTAAGTTATGCTTCTTATTGGAATAAAAAATACGAAAGAGTAGGACATTTATTTCAAAATAGGTTTTTAAGCAAAAGCGTAGAAACAGAAGAATATTTAAAAACTTTATGTCGTTATATTCATCAAAATCCAGATAAAAGTGGAATTGCTAAAATGGAGGAATACCCATGGAGTAGTTACCAAGAATACATAAACTTAGGCAAAATAATAGACAGAAAGCAAGTTTTAATTTTATTTGGCAATCAAAAACAAGAAGCATTAGAGAATTTCATAAAATTTCATAAAATAAATATGGTTGAAAATGAAATGAAGGATTACATAGAATATGAAATGGTAGGAAGATTAACAGACGAAGAAGCGAAAAAATATATAGGAGAAATTTTAGAAATCAAAAATGTAAAACAAATAGCACAATATGATATTGAAAAAAGAAAAGAGACTTTAAAAAAACTGAAAAATATTCATGGAATTTCAAACTTACAAATTGCAAGAATAACAGGTTTAAGCAAAAGAATGGTAGAAGTAGCAATGAAATAAAAGAAAAGGAGGGAATGGAGACGTGCTCTAAAAAATGTGAAAAAAGAAACGTCCCCAATTTCACATGGCGAAAAGTAAAACAATTTTTGTTTGTAATGAATGTGGAAATGAGTCCGCAAAATGGCTTGGGAAGTGTCCAGCTTGTAATAGCTGGAATAGCTTTTTTGAGCAAAAGATAGTAGAGAGTAAAAATAGTTCGTTAAAGCAAAAGGATGTAAAAAGCAATATACCACAAGCTTTGAGCTCATATGAGGCAAAGGAAACAATTAGGGCTTCAACAGGTTTTCATGAACTAGATAATGTTTTGGGAGGTGGATTGGTAAAGGGGTCTTTGGTTTTGCTACGGAGGAGAACCAGGGATTGGAAAGTCTACTTTAATTCTTCAAATTTGTGATAAGGTAAAAGGAGAAGGCAAGGTACTTTATGTTTCTGGGGAAGAGTCAGCAGAACAGATTAAAATGAGAGCGGATAGATTAAAGATTAATAATGAAAATATTATGTTTTTAGGAGAAACGGATATTGATGTTGTAAATCAAGCAATTATGGATATGAACCCAAAGCTAGTAATTATTGATTCGATTCAAACTATGTATGCAGAGGACTTGACGGCGGCTCCTCGGAAGTGTGAGTCAAGTAAGAGAGATTACTTCGCAAGTAATGAGAGTTTGCAAGTCAAGAGCAATCACAACCATTATTATTGGTCATGTGACAAAGGAAGGAAATATTGCGGGACCAAGGGTTTTAGAACATATGGTGGATACGGTTTTGTATTTAGAAGGAGAAAGATATTTTTCGTATCGAATTTTAAGAGGAGTTAAAAATAGATTTGGTTCTACGAATGAAATTGGTATGTTTGAGATGCAAGAGGAGGGGATGTGTGAAATTACAAATCCATCCAAAATACTAATTTCGGAACGAGATGACAACCCATCAGGTTTATGTATTGTGTCTAGCATGGAGGGAACTAGACCAATTTTAGTAGAATTACAGGCATTAACGACACAAACCAATTTTGGTTATGCCAAAAGAACAGCCAATGGCATTGATTATAATCGATTAGCTTTATTAATTGCTGTATTAGAAAAAAAAGCAGGATTAATGCTGGGTATGCAAGATGTTTATTTAAATGTAGCAGGAGGACTGAAAATTAACGAACCTTCCATCGACTTAGGAATTATGATGGCAACAGCTTCTAGTTTTAAAAATATTCCCATTCCAAAAGATATGGTAATTATGGGAGAGGTTCGGCTTAACAGGAGAGGTTAGAAGAATAAATTTAATTGAAAAAAGAATAAAAGAAGCTAAAAAGTTAGGATTTAAATCTTGTATCATTCCAGAAAGTAACAAAAAAGACTTGAAAGATAATATAAAATTAGATATAATAGGGGTCAAGAATATAAAAGAAGCAATGAAAAAGGTATTAGGATAAACTAAGCAATTGATTGAGAAAGGAGTGTAATTTTGAGAAAACGAAAAGAAGATAACATTACAGAAATTCTAAAATTAATTGCTCCCGGAACCCCAATTAGAGATGGTCTGGAAAACATACTAAGAGCAAAAACAGGTGCATTACTATTAATAACAGACAATCACGAAGTAATAAAAGAAATTGTAGATGGAGGTTTTGTGATTAATGAGGAATACACCTCAGCCAAGCTATATGAATTAGCCAAAATGGATGGAGCAATTGTCCTAAGTGGAGACTTAAAGAAAATTATATATGCCAATGCCCAATTAATTCCAGCAAGAGAAACATTAACCCAAGAAACAGGAACCAGACATAGAACGGCTGAAAGAACAGCCAAACAAACGGGAGAATTAGTAATTAGTATTTCACAAAGAAGAAGTATCATAACCGTATTTAAAGGAAATGATAGATATGTCTTAGAAAATACAGATGTTGTATTAAACAAAGCAAACCAAGCAATCCAAACATTAGAAAGATACAAAAAAGTATTTGATAACAAACTAAGCCTACTAAATGAATACGAATTTAATGACATCGTGACACTTGAAAATGTGATTGTAGCAATTCAAAGAGCCGAAATGGTAATGAGAATTGTAGAAGAAATACAAAGACAAATTTATGAGCTGGGAAGTGACGGAAGGCTAGTAGAAATGCAGTTAGAAGAATTAATTGGTGGATTAGAAAAAGAAGAAATGTACATTATAAAAGATTATATGGTAACGGCAAAGAAAGGACAAACACCAGAAAAAATACTAGAAAAATTGGGGCTATTGACTTATGAAGAACTAGGAAGTGAAAATGCCATTGCCAAATTACTCGGTTACGAAAACTTTGATAATTATGACGAAGTAGGTGTTTATACAAAAGGATATCGTATTTTAAACAAAATACCAAGAATGCCATCAAACATTGTAGAAAACTTAATTGGTTCTTTTAAATCCTTCCAACACATATTAGATGCAGACATAGGAAGTTTAGATGAGGTAGAAGGAATTGGAGAAGTAAGAGCAAGAACGATAAGACAATCTTTAAAAAGAATGCAGGATCAATTTGTATTCTAACGACAAAAATAATTTTATAGAAAAAGGAGAAATGAAAAAATGAAAACAAAAAATATAATATGGATAATTGCGCTAATTTTGGTAATAGTAATAATAGCTACTTTAGGATATGGTTATTACCGAAAAGCAACAATGGAAGTTAAAAATCCAATTGCGACTATGGAGGTAGAAAACTTTGGAACGATAAAAATGGAATTGTATCCAGAATTAGCACCTCAAACGGTAGCAAACTTTATAGCACTTTCCAATAGAGGATTTTACGATGGACTAACCTTCCATAGAATCGTAAAAGACTTTATGATACAAGGAGGAGACAAAGAAGGAACAGGACAAGGTTCAGCAACTACAGCTGACTTAAAAGATGATGGAGACGAAACAGCTTATACCATCAAAGGAGAATTTATTTCCAATGGTATTAATAAAAATAAACTAAAATTTGAAGAGGGAATAGTAGGAATGGCAAGAAGTGATTATACTTCATATTCTCCAACTTTAACAGAAGAATCTTATAACTCTCGGAAGCTCACAATTCTTTATTATGACAAAAAATAATACATCATTAAATGGATATTATACAGCATTTGGAAAAGTAATAGAAGGATTAGACATTGTACATAAAATAGAAGAAGTAGAAGTAAAAGCAAAAGAAACAGAAGGAGAAGAAGGAAGCGAAACTGCTAATACAGAGGTTAGTACACCAGTCAATCCTCCAAAAATTACATCCATAAAAGTGGAAACCTTTGGAGAAGATTATGGCTTACCAGAAATATTAGAGCCATTTGATTATATGACATGGATGTACAAACAATATGGATTAGACCCAAGTACATTGGGGCAATAGAAGAAATTTTGAAGCAATTTGGGACATATCTTAAAAAATAAAGAAAAATTTCAAAAAAAATGGTTGACAAATGGGGTAAAGATAGGGTAAAATAGTTAGTGTGTTCGTTCCAAGTACGTGGAAAATGCACGAAATGGCATCATGGTGGATGTAGCGTAGTTGGTTAACGCGCCAGTTTGTGGCACTGGAGACCGTGGGTTCGAGTCCCATCTTCCACCCCATTTATAAAATTAATAATATTGGGCTGTAGCGAAGCTGCTGAGGCTGTTCGAGCTTAAGCGAGTTACAGCATCAGTATGCGAAGAAGCGACAGCGATTCGCTGGTAAGCAAACTTATTCGTGACTAAAAATTGAATAATATTGGGCTGTAGCCAAGCGGTAAGGCAGTAGACTTTGACTCTACCATGCGCTAGTTCGAATCTAGCCAGCCCAGCCAATAAGAGTTTTTGTCGAACTTTTTGAAAACATTGATATAACTAAATTTCAAGACTATCAAAAAGTTTGATGAACACAAAAACTTAAACCGTTTCAAAA
>CAOKJE010000045.1 GCA_948468505.1 uncultured Clostridium sp.
TTTTATTTTTGCATTCTTTTTATTAAAAAATAGAACTTTCCTATAATATAAAAAATAGAAGTAACTCTTATTACTTCCATTTTCCAAACTTTATTTTTCCTCTTCTGCCTTCTTATCTTCCAACTTCCTTTCAAAATAAGAAGTGGCACCTATTAAAGACAACACATAAACAGCTAGTACCAAAGGAATCGTTATTCTTCCAATTGGAATTCTTGCAATTGCCATTATTCCAAGTAAAACTGCTTGTGCTAATACTAACAAAGCAATTGTTTTGGCTAGTGTTTTTAAGGCTCCTATTTTATAATATCTTATTACCATATAAACTAAAATGATAATCGTTGCAATCATAAATGGCATGATATATGGTTTTATAATGTCTCTTCCTCTGGTATGTGGAACATTAGTTATTGTTATATTTTCTGCTGATAATTCTGTTCCATATTTTTCGTTTACTTTTGTAATGATATTTGCTTTTTGTTCTTCTGTTATGTCTTTTGCTAAAATGCTAACAGTATCTTCGAATACTTCTACTTTTTGAATTATTACTTTTTGGTTTGATAATACCTCGTTTGTTATTTGTTTGATATCTGCTATTTCGAAGTCCTTTTCTAAATATAATTGTATTTTTTTAGTTGCTTGGTATCTTAAGTCAAAGTTTAGCCCTACTGTGCAAGTTACAATAACACCTGCTAATATTACTACTGCTATTAAAAGTGCTAAAACCTTGGTTTTTTTGCTTATTTTATCCATTTTTTATTTTTCCTTTCTTGCTTCTATTTTTAATAAACTGTTTGTAATAATTACATTATAAATTGCCATTAATGCAATTCCCCAAAACATTGTCATTCCAAAGCTACTAATTGGTATCCATTTAATAAAACTAAAAGTTATTACTAAAATCATAATTGGTATCATTTTGATAAAGAAATCCTTGTAAGCTTCTATCCTATTTTCATGTTTTTCTAGCAATTTTTTTACTAAAATATAGTTTAATATAAGCGCCATTACCATTCCTACTAATCCTTCTAAAGCAATTACTACATTCGTATAACGAATGACAATTGATAAGGTAGAAATAAATCCAATGTATGAAATAACTCCTAATAATCCTAATTTTTTATATTTTATAACTAGGAAAATTAGTCCTATTACAATAATTGCTAATACAGCATAAATAGCAATTTGTGCTTCATTTTCTGTAATATCGCTTAAGATATATTGATTCGATTCTGTGCTTATGTCATATTTTACAGGGATATTTCCTGTATCTAAAACAGTTGCCATGCTAGTTGCTTGGTCAATGTATCCTTGTAATGCTTCTTTATCAGTTGTTGCACTTCCTATCGATAATTGTAGTTTTCCTATTCTAATTGGTTCATCAAAGCTAGTTGACATGATTTCGTTGTCATCTATGTTCATGGTTATTTTCTTTTCTTCTGTTTTATTTTCTGTGTTTTCTTCACTTTCTTCTGTTTGGTTTTGTTCTTCACTATTTTCTTCGGTTGCTACATATTGGTTACTGATTTCTTCTAGTTTTTTTGCTCCTTCTTTGTTAAATTCAATGTCTAAATAGACGGTTGTCCCACTATTGGCTGTAGTTGTGCTATTGCCAGACCCATACATAACTCTTGCTTGCTTAATATCACTATTTGTCATTAATATTTCTTTGGTGTCGCTATCTATTATTTCAAATTTTCCTGTTGTGCTTAGGTTACTAATTATTTTATCTGTTCCGGTCATTTTCTGGAAGTTCGATTACTATGTCTCCTGTTTCTTCTTCTAGTTTTATGATGTAACCATTTGCTCCTAATTTTTCTAATCTTTTTTCTATTACTTTTTTAGATGCTTGGTAATTTTCTACTGTTTTTATTTCTTCTGTGTTATTTGGTGTTTCTTCTTTTACATATCCTTTTTGCGCTATTTCTTCGTCTGTTAAGCTTTCTGCATCTTCTACTTCATTTCCTTCTGCATCTTTTATTGTTGTTTTCTTTTCTTCATTTACTTTTAATCTGATATTTCTACTTCCTTTTAAATCCATTGCATAAGCATAGTCTTTTACTTGGTTTTCCATTCTATTTTGTACTTTTGTATAAACTCCTATAAAGGCAACTAGTGTAATCATTAGAACAACTAATGTAATGGTTAATATTTTTACTTTTTTCATTTTTTATTTCTTTCCTTTCTTAGATTTATAATAATCTTGTATCGTTGATTAATAATTCAAACCATATATTTAAGTATTTTGCTGCATATTTGCTCATCATGGTTCTGTCCATAAAAATTTCAAAATAGTCTAATACGGGAGATATTTTGGTGTCAATGGTTAGTTTTAGTATGATTCTTCTTTCTTGACTATCTATGTTTAAGTCTGCATTGGTTACGGCGTAATTTACTTTGTCATGAATGTCAAAGGTTGATAAATTTGTGTTACAAACTCTATTCCTGTGTACGTCTGACTTGTCTGCTAAGATAAGTGCTGCTGATATGTCACTTACAGCGGTTCCTGTTTGTTCGTCATGATTTCCTATTGCCATCATAATTTCGGTTCTTTCTTCTACTGGCATTCCCATGTCCTTTAAAATGTTGTAGGCTAAGATTGCTCCACTGTGGGCATGGTCTGTACGATTGACGCAATTTCCAATGTCGTGTAGGTAACCTGCTATTTTGGCTAATTCTACAGTTCTTTCTGGATACCCTAAAGTTTCTAAAATTTCTCCTGCTCTTTTGGAAACAATGGATATATGCCTATGACTGTGTTCTGTGTAACCGAAGCCCATCTAATTGTTTTTGTGCCCCTAATATTAAGGCTTCTACTTCTTTGTTTTTTATTACATCTTCCAATGTTATCATAATATTTTGCCTCCCTCATTTTTGTCTTTTTCAATTTTATCTTAAATTGTAAAAAATATCAACTATTTTTACAATAAATTTGTGCAAATTAATACTTTTTTATTAATTTGCACAAATTTGTTGTAATTCATACTAAGGATTTTGTTTTATTCACCAGTAGTATAAATGGTAAAATTGTATTTTTTTATTTTTTCTCCATCTTTTGTGTCTTCTATATTTTCTATTTCATTTTTTTCATAATCCCATTTCCATTGTATGATAATACTTTTATTTTCTTTTATTTCCCCTTTTAATTCTGTTTCCATATCCTCTAGTCTTTTGTATTTTCTATCATTTCCTTTTATTTGAAAATATAAATTTTTAGGCTTTTCATTGGTGCTTTTAAATTGTATTCGATAGTTCATTTTTTTATTCGATTGTAAGAATATTTCAAATTCTCCTTTTGTTCCGAGGTGCTATTTTTTCATGTATTAATGTGTCTTGTTTTGCAGTATCTGATAGTTGAATTGTTTTAAAATCAATATTTTTATAGGATACTTGAAAATTGTATGACTGTTCAATTTTTTCCTTTGCTAATGACTTAACCCTGTTTTTTTCTTTTCCAGAAGAAAATAATTTGAAAAAAATAAGATCATCTTGAAATTCATATTTAGCATTTTTTCTTATTTGAAATAAAAAAATGATTAGAATTAAGCTTGTAATAACTATTACCATTAATTTGATTTTTTGTTTTTTCATTTTGCTTTTTGTGCCTCCTTTATTCTTTTAGTTGCTCGGAATGCACTTTAATTTGAACATCTTGTAAGATATCTGCTGTGTTTTTGTTTTTTTCCTTATCGTAAATAATTTCTAATTTATAATTATCCTCTTTTGCTTTTGCTTTTTCTACTTTTATATTGGCTGTTTTGTTATTTTCTAATGGTATTTCTTGTTCCTCTTTATAGAGCTTAAAAGAAATTGTTTCCTCTGTTTTTGTTATAATTTCAATATAATATTGTAAATCAATTTGTGTTACTTCACCATTTTCCTTGTAGTTTTTTACTTTAAAATTATAGTATTCTCTTTGTTTTTTACCGTTTATTTCAACGATTGGACTATTTTCTACTAGTAAGATTGGCTGGGCTATTTGGGCATTGGTTTCTACGTTGATGTTGCTATGTTCTTTTCCCATACTATAACCAGAAAAAAATAGTACTAAAACCATAATGCTTACCAATATAAGGGTTATTTCTCTTCTTTTTAGCTTAATCATGTACCCCTCCTTGTAATAAATTTACAGTAAGGACAAGTCTTATTTTTACGCTTGTCCTTACTTTAATTGACAAATATGTTTAAATGTAGAATAAAGGAACATTTTGCCGCAAAATATAACATTTTCAAATTTTCTATTATATTTTTACTTTTTCTTATGTGTTTGGTTCTACTTGCGTACCTGAAACAATTACGTTAAAGGTATAGTTTGCAATGTTTTGTGCATTTTGTGTGTCGATTTTATCATTGCTTGCAATTTCTTCGTTTGTTGTTCCTGTTTCGTAATTCCATTTCCAGCCAATTGTTAATGTTCTTGTTTTATCTTCATCATTAGCATTAATGGTTCCCGATAGATTATTTTGTAAATCTTCCATTGAATTAAATTCTTGATTGTTGTAAACAAATTTTAGATTGGTTGGTTTTAAGGTTTCGTTTTCAAATTCAATATGATAGTTAATTCCAACGTCTGAGCCTGTTCCATCTACTAAAATGTTAAAACTTCCACTTGTCCCTGGTGCAATTTTGTTGTCAATTAAGGTTTCATTATTACAAGTTGACCCTAATTGGATGGTTTGTACTTGCTCTTGTCCGCCATTTACTTTAAAGCTCCATGTTGCAACTTCTGCTACTCCATCTCCTCTTACTTTTGATACATATTTAGAATAACTTTGTCCTCCAATAAATGCAACAATAATGCAAGATAGAATAGCTATTGTTAGTATTACTTTTTTCTTATTACTTGAAATAAGCCTCCCTCCTTTCTTTTTATTTTTACTTGTTTTTCGATAATTTTTTGGAAAACTTCTCGAATAAAAATTTCTCGATAAAATTTAGAAATTTGAAAATGTAATTTTATTATAGTTCCATTTTTTGGAATTGTCAATATTTTTTCTCAACTTTTCATCGCAAAATTCGACATTTTTCTACATTTTTGCTCTGAACTCCTTATTTTTAGGCTTTTTTATTTTTGAAAATTTTAAAAATTTTCAAAAATAGACTTGACTTTCCCATTTTTTTACAGTATACTATTATTATATTTTCTATTTTTTATTCTTTTTAATTCCCAAAATAAATCAAATAATAAAAAGGAGGTATGCGTATTGCACAAAAAAACTAAATTTTTTATCACTTTTTGTTTTTTCTTTGCTTTTTGCTTTTTTAGTCAAAATATTTTTGCAAAATATGTAATTGAAGAAGTTCAGATTGTTGCCAAGTTAGATATTGATAGAACTCCACCTATTATAGAATTAATGGATCTTACTTCATCAAACAAAAATTATCCAACTTATGCCAATCAAACTCACCTAATTTCAGGGCATATTAAGGTAATCGAAAAAAATATTGTGAAGAATACTTTATCACCAGATACTATTAAAATTGCTGTGGGAAATCGCTATTTCATTTCAGAAAAAGATATTATTCCTGTTCAATTTAAAAGTTTTTCCCTTACTCATGAAAATGGCTCTGAAAAAATTTATGAATTTTCTTTTACCAATACTACTGGTGATGGCGCTTTAGGAATTATTATTCCTTCTGGAATAATAGAGGATAAATCTCGGATTAGTAAATGAAAGATGTGTTTTTGTTCCTGGCATTGCCATTGATAATACGGCCCCTCGTGTTACTTTTGTTGAAAATATTCTTGAAGATGGTAACTCTAAAGCTGAATTAAGATTTGGCGAGGAGTTAAGACCTCTTGATGGCTGGGAGCTTTCTAATAATGGTTTAAGATATTATAAAACTTTTTCTACTAATGTTTGCTATTATTTGCCAGTTATGGATTTGGCTGAAAATTCCAGCGAAGTATTAATTGATATAAAAAATGCAACCAATATTAGCATTGAATATGCAACTTATGATGATTATTTACGTCCTAGTGTTGTTTCAAATGGAAAAATTTCTGCACCTGAATTAATTTCCTCTAATTCCATTTGCAAAACAGAAGCTATTTTTATACGCCTAGCTAGTAATATTCCTAATATTTCTTTAGAAGGAAGAGCCTATCAACACACTTATTGGGGAGAAAATGCACGTAGTATTTGTTATTTTTCTGAACTCACTTATTATCATGGCTATAATCCTGCTTCTGTTTCAAAATGGTTAAATATGGGGGTTGATAATTTTCTTTATTATTCAGGAAAGAAATTTTCGGAATTGGGTGGATTTGGCGTGAATTATCCCAATAATTCCGCTTCTGTTTCGAAACCTATTCCTAATGACATTGCCAAACAATATCTTTTTGGCATTTCTGGTATTCAATTTCGATTAACTGGTAATCACGATTTTTCTGTTGTTTATCAAAGCTATGTAAAGGACGTTGGATGGCTTCTGGCCTCCTGCGATGGCTCAGAAAATGTCCATCAACATGACAAGCCTATTTCTTCTTTTCGTATGAATATAGTTCCTAAATCAGAAAAACAGCATTTAATTGATTTTTGGAACCGTGATGTTGGTACTAATCATATTGATTAATTATTTTTTGTTTACTCCAATAATCCCTCCTAAAATCCCAAATACTATACCTATTCCTATCATTAAGATACTTTGTAATTCTAATCCAAATTTCCAATTTAAAATGCTAGAAATTAAGTAAATGGTAATCATGTAAATGCCACCAACTAAGGCTCCATTCATAAATCCGTTTTTCTTGATTTTGATGTTTCCAAATGAACTTCCGTATTAATATACTAATTGCTGTTACGATTATGATTACTGGTGTTATGATGGTTTCACTTATTTGGGTGTAGGTTAATAGTGTTGCAAATAAAAGTAGTAGGATGACTGTGCTAAGTAATGCTATTCCTACTCCTTTTGCTATGCTGGTTAGGGTGTTTTCCATTTTTCTGCACTCCTTTTTCTCTTTTTTTAATGTTTATGTGGTATAAAAAAAAATAGAACTTAGATTTAAAGTTCTATTTTTTGGCTGGCTAGATTCGAATACCCCAAGGGCACTTCCTCGCTTCGCTCAGGCGCCGCGTGTCTTCGACCTTTATTTTTGCTTACTATCCAGTCTATCCAAAACAAAAAGCCATAGCTTTGCTATGACTTTTCATTTTGGCTGGGCTGGTCGAAATACTGTATTTTCAATAGTTTCACATGATTTTACACATACTTAATTTTACATATTTTTAATACTTTTATATTATACATTAAATTTCAAATTTATACAACCTATTTTCAAAGATAGTTGTTATTGCATTACTTTATTGCATTACTTTTTTAAAAAGGGAAATACACCATAGATAAAAATTTATTACCGCTTCGTAGCATAATCAAAGTAGCAGTAATACCAGTAAAAACACTACCCTTTTAATTCCCTACGTGTTTTTACTTAATTTTTATCTATGGTTTGATTTATTTGTCATCAATTTTAACATTTTTTATATCTTTTAAGTCCATATTACCAATAGCATATTTTATCATAGCATTGATAATATAGTTGTTTGATTTCTTACTCTTAACTGATAATTTTTCTATTATATTAAAATCTGTTTCATCTATTCTTATTGAAAACTGAACTTTATCTGACCCACTAGGTATTTTGAAACTCATATTTTGCACCACCTTTGAACTATTTTTAGTTTATATTAGTATTCTACAATTTTGATTTGATTATGTATAGTTGAAAAATAAAAAACAATAATGTATAATATACCCTAGATAAGTTTATTATAACGAAAGGAGATTTTAAAATGTCTATGTTATATAATGGTAAAACATGGTATGAAATGACACCAGAATAACAAAAAGTCTGCTTGATAATAGTAGGAATAATGGCTTTAGCATTAATCATTTATGGAATATACTACTTTTTAAAAAATAGAAAAGAAAAAGACTAAATTGTTGTTTTTTATCGAATATTGTATTATACTTAAATTAGATATTAAATATAAAAAGGAGGAAGTATAAAATGGAAGGGACAAATGTAATATTTGAAGTAACAAAAGTAGGTTTTGCGGTTAATAATAAATGGAATGTATTTGTTGATAATAAAGTAATAGGAAAAATTGATTTTAAGAAAAACTTAACACAAAAATTATCTAAAGGTAGACATACTGTTCAATATAAAGTAGGAGTTCAAAAAACAAAAGTTTTAGAAATAGATGTTGGAGATAGCGAAATTATTGTTGAATGTGTATGGGATGGAACTGTAAGGAATTTTCATGTTGTTGGAGGAGAAAATAATAGTACTATAAATAATATATCAACAATTAGTGAAAACAAACCAAATAATGAAGATTATATGTATTGTAGTAAATGTGGTACTAAAATAAGCAAAGAAAGTACATTTTGCAATAAATGTGGAAATAAAACGGAACACACAAGTACACAAACTATAAATGAAAATCAAAACACATCAAATACTACTCAAACAGAAACAAACAATACAAATTCTAATACAGAAATTATTTTTAAGATTTTACGAGCAGTTATTCCAATAATAATTATAATAGTTGGATTTTGGCATATATATGGCGGAAATGGTGTTGATGGTGAGTATTGGTTTTCAGATGGTTCAGGATATGTAAGGATAAATAAAGACACTAATAGAATATATTTCTATGACGAATATAATAGTGCTAAAGGAACTACAAGTGTTAAATTTACAGACAATAAAACTTTTGTATATTCAGATGGACTATTAGAATATACAGGAACAATCAATGGAAAAAAATTAACTGTTAAATGTGAAAATGATAAAATGGGTAGTTTTGAAGCAACTAAAAAATAATGGTAAAAATTATAAAAAATAAAAAAAAATCACCTACTAAACTCAATTAGTAGGTGGTTTTTTTTTATGGTTATACTTCTACTTCCCCCTTTTAGTTTTCTGATAACATGAACAAAAACCATTATGCAAATATTAAATTCTAAAATAGACAATATAAATGGTTTGTTATTTTGGGATTATAGGAAAGATTTTTATATCACACCTTGCGAAATTAACAGCTTTCTAAAAAGAATTAATGAAAAATATCAAATAACCGCTTCTTCCATACATTCACATAGATTAAGACATACTTTCATTACAAGATGTGTCGAAAATGGAATAAATCAAAAAGTTATTCAAAATTTAGTAGGTCATGTAAAAGGTAGCACTATAACTTCGGATGTATATACTTCTGTTTCTGATGACTTTATGATTAAAGAACTACAAAAAATGAGTTAAAAAAGTCTACTGCATTACTATTGCATTACTTTTATAAAAATAAGTCTTGTAAAATGTTGATATTTCAACAAATACAAGACTTCTCTTTTTGGCTCCTTTGCGTAGGACGTATTCGAAAAATCTAACGCAAAAAAGTTACTTATTTCCGTTTCAAATGTAGTTATAGCAATAGTTTGCAAGAAGTATACCCACAAATCAGTATTTTTTGCTATTAACTATGTTTTTAATTTAACATAAAATTTTAGGTTTGGCAATACTTTTAGAAAAAGTTTCTATAAATACTTATCTAATGTATTTTGTATTGTTAAAAACATCTAATGGATATACTTTTCCATCTTCAAAATCTTTTATAAATTGAA
>CAOKJE010000046.1 GCA_948468505.1 uncultured Clostridium sp.
TATATCAAGAAAACAATTGGTAATTTTTGTAAGAGAATTTTTTTACCCTATGAATACGATTCAATTACTTGTAAATTTTTGTGATTTAGTGTAAAATACCAATATATTGTAAATAATGATAAAGAAGAAAATTGAAGATGTGTCCCACTTGGACAAAAATGTTCAAGTAGGAAACGTCCCCAATTGGACAAGGAGAAAAAATGAGATTTGTAGATAACGAAGAAGCAAAAAAAGAATATAAAAAATTTTTAGAAGGGCATGAAAGAGGAAACTTTCAACAATCCTTAGAATGGGCAGAAGTAAAAAAGCCAAACTGGAAACCAGAAGTTATTTTAGCAGAAGGAGCAAATGGAGAAATCATAGGCTCCTTATGTGTGTGGATTCGTAAAATGCCAATCTTTGGGAACATCATGTATACCTCTAGGGGACCAGTATGTGACATCCATAACATAGAGGTCATGAAGCAACTAACAGATGGGGCAAAAGAACTAGCCAAAAAATACAAAGCAATTGTCTTAAGAATGGAGCCAGACATTGTAAGTGAAGACCAAGACTTTAGAAACATCGTCACAAACTTAGGATATCGTATCAAAGACGATGCCAAAGACTTTAAAGACGAAATTCAGCCAAGATATGTATTCAGACTAGACATCAAAGGAAAAACAGAAGAAGAAATCATGGCAGGATTCAAACAAAAATGGAGATACAACATTCGCCTAGCCACCAAAAAAGGAGTCACCATAAAAGATGGAACCAAAGAAGACCTAAAAGACTTCCATAAAATCATGATAGAAACTGGTGCAAGAGACGGTTTTATCATAAGACCACTAGCATACTTTGAAAAAATGTATGACTGTTTAGGACCAAATCATATGAAAATATTAATGGCATATTACGAAGGAAAACCAATATCAGGAGTCATTCCTATCTTTTATGGCAACAAAACATGGTATCTATATGGTGCAAGTAGTAACAGTCACCGAAACCTAATGCCAAACTACCTATTACAATGGGAAATGATAAAAATGGCAATCCAAAGAGGAGATGACGTATATGACTTTAGAGGAGTATCTCGGCGTAGTAGACGAAAACCATCCACAATATGGATTGTACCGCTTTAAACAAGGATTTGGTGCAACCTTTACAGAATTTATTGGAGAGGTGTACATGCCATTCAAACCAGTTACCTACAAACTATATCGTTTTTCAGAAAAAGCATTTAGAACCATTCGACAATTAAAGCGATGCTTTTTGGGACGGGAGCAAAAAACATCGTTCTTAGGAAATAATATAAAGTAAATATAGATAAACAATGTTTTTTGACCTCGTCACAAAAAACATCGCTTGGAGGAGAAACACTTGAACAAATTAGTAATAGAAAAAGAAGATTTAAGGCATAATATAGAACAAATAAAAAAATTTGTCCAAAAAACAGGAAATGACGACAATGGAAATCCTGTAAAAATTATTGCGGTAGTAAAAGCAAATGGTTATGGGCTAGGAATCGTAGAATACACCCAATTTTTAATCGACCAAGGAATTTCTTTTTTTGCGGTAGCAACAGTGGAAGAAGCAATAACTTTAAGAAAAGCAGGAATCAAAAATGACATTTTAATGTTATCAGGAACAGCAATAAAAGAAGAAGTAGAAGAACTGGTAAAAAACAACATTATTATTACAATAGGGTCAAAAGAAGATATAGAAATAGCAGAAGAAATAGGAAAAAACCAAGAAAAGCCAATAAAAGCACACCTAAAAATTGATACAGGCTTTGGAAGATATGGCTTTGTTTATAGCAATCGTGACGAAATGATAGAAGTCTTAAAGAAAATAAAGCACCTAAAAATAGAAGGAACATTCTCACACTTTTCTACCAGTTTTTATGACGATAACTATACCAAAGAGCAATTTAAGAGATTTATCGATTGCATTGAAGTGCTAAAAATGAATGAAATCGAAGCAGGAATGCTTCACATATGTAACTCTTCTGGCTTTTTAAAATTCCCTAACATGCACTTAAATGCAGTAAGAGTAGGGTCAGCGTTTTTAGGAAGAATTTCTTGTAAAAATACCATAGGACTTAAAAAAATTGCACATTTGGAGTCACAAGTGGCAGAAATAAAAGAATTACCAAAAGGATTTAACATAGGCTACTCTAACATTTATACCACACCAAAGAAAATGAAAGTAGCCATTATTCCATGTGGGTATATGAATGGGTTAAATGTTAAAAATGATACAGACATGTTTAGAACGGTAGATAAACTAAGATATTTATTAAATAGCATCAAATCCTTTTTCAAGAAGCAAGAAAATTACGTAAAAATAAAAGGAAACAATTGCAAAATATTAGGAAGAATTGGAACCTATCATGTCGTATGCGAAATAGAGGAAAAAGAAATCAAAATAGGAGACAAAGCAATTTTTGACATTAATACCAAATTTGTAGATTCAAAAATAAGAAGGGAGTATCAATAAAATGGAAGAAGAAAAGAAAAAAACAAAAAATGGTTTTTTTCAAAAAGTATGGAATTCAATCATGAAACTTGAAAAATATCCAGACTTAGCAGCAGAAGGGTTAGGAAAAGCCTTTTCGTATCTTTGTAAAATAGTTGCCATATTTGCTATCATCCTTTGCCTTGGTATGCTGTACCAAAGCCACCAAATTATGCAAGAAGGAATTCACTATTTACAAAATGAGTTTCCAGACTTTTCTTACAAAGAAGGAACTTTAGATGTATTTGCTGAAAAAAGACTTACCATAGCAGAAGAAGACTCCTATGTAGGCAGAACCATTATCGATACAAAAGTAGAAGACGAACAAACTATCAATCAATATATTAGTGAACTAAACAAAGCAGGAGGTGGAATGATTGTCCTAAAAAACAAAGTAATATTAAAAAATGGAGCTGTTGCAGGGACAATTAGTTACAATTATAATGAATTTCTAGACAAAATGGGAATTACCGAATTTACCAAACAAAATGTAATAGATTATGCTAACAGCCCTCAAGTAATAAGTTTATACATTAGTATATTTATTACCATATTTATTTATAGCTTTATCATGTACCTATTAACCACCTTATCAAATGTAGTATTTTTAAGCATATTTGGATATTTAGCGACTTGGATAGCACGCATTAAAATGAGATTTTTACCAGTGTTTAATATGGCAATTTATGCCTTTACTTTATCAATTATTCTAAATATGTTGTATGTTGGTGTTAATATATTTATTGATTTCAAAATGGAATACTTCCAAGTAATGTATGTTTCAGTAGCTGCCATTTACTTAGTAGCCGCCATTTTCTTATTAAAAACAGAATTTATGAAACAGCAAATAGAATTAATGAAAATTGCAGAAGCACAAGAGTTGGTAAGAAAAGAGCTGGAAGAAAAAGAACGTCAAGAACAAGAAAAAAAGAAAAGAGAAGAAAAAGATAAAGAAGAACAAAAGAAAGAAAACGAAAAGGAAAAAGAAACAGACGTAGGAAGTAATGATGGTGAGCCACAAGGCTCAAATGCCTAGAATGAAAAAATGAAAGGAAGCGTGAGAAATTTTGAGTAAAAAGAAAAATGACAAAAAAAAGGAAAAAAAGTTATGGTTATCACTAATAAGTTTAATTATCTTGCTAGTAATATTACTAGGTGCAACCGTATTTTTAATGAATGACAAAGACAAAGAAGACGAAAATACATTAGCCTATACAGACCTAATTAAGGAATTATCCTATGGAAATATCGAAAAAATCGAAATGACAGTAGGAAGTACCAATCTAAAAGTAAAACAAAAAAATGAAGAAGAAGAAAAAAAAGCAATTGTGCCAAACACAGAAAGCTTTATAGGATTAGTACAAGAAAAAGTAGCAGAAGGAAATGAAATAGAACTAATCCAAAAACCAAAAAGTATGTTAGCCCAAATACCAGCATTTTTAATATCCTTTTTACCAACCTTAATTATGCTTGCTTTATTTATCATGATATTTAAAATGCAAGGATTAGGCGAAAAAGGAAAAGTATATAACGACACAGAAAGAAAAACAAAAATAAAATTTGATGATGTAGCAGGTTTAGACGAAGAAAAAGAAGAATTAGTTGAAATCGTAGACTTCTTAAAAAGACCAGAAAAATTCACCAAAATGGGAGCAAAAATACCAAAAGGAGTCTTACTATATGGAAAACCAGGAACAGGAAAAACCTTAATAGCAAAGGCCATTGCAGGAGAAGCAGATGTACCATTTATCTCTATGAGTGGTTCTGAATTTATTGAAATGTTTGCAGGATTAGGAGCATCTCGTGTAAGAAAATTATTTGACAAAGCAAGAAAACTAGCACCATGTATCGTATTCATTGACGAAATTGATGCCATTGGATCAAGAAGAACCTCAAACAGTGGAGCAGAAACCGAAAACAACCAAACCTTAAACCAACTATTAGTAGAAATGGATGGATTTAGCAGTGAAGAGACCATTATCGTATTAGCAGCCACCAACCGTCCAGAGATGCTAGACAAAGCATTGCTAAGACCAGGAAGATTTGACAGACAAATAACCATTCCAGCACCAGACCTAAAAGGAAGACTAGAAATACTAAAAATACATGGAAAAGACAAAAAAATAGCAGAAGATGTAAACTTAGAAAGCATAGCAGAAGACACAGCAGGATTTACAGGAGCAGAATTAGCAAACATCCTAAACGAAGCAGCCATCATTGCTACCAAAAACAAACACGAAGCCATCGAAAATGACGACATCGAAGAAGCAGTAAAAAAAGTAACAGTAGGAATTGAAAAAAGAACCAGAGTATACTCAGACAAAGACAAAAGACTAACAGCCTACCATGAAGCAGGACATGCAGTAGTTAGTAGATACTTAGAAACCCAAGCGGAAGTAAAAGAAATATCCATCATACCAAGAGGAGCAGCTGGTGGTTACACCATGCAAAAAACAGATGAAGACAAATACTATATCTCCAAAACAGAAATGCAAGAAAAATTAATCATGCTATTAGGAGGACGAGCAGCTGAAAGACTAGTATTAGACGATATTTCAACAGGGGCTAGTAATGACATCGAAGTAGCCACAAAAATTGCAAGAGACATGGTAACCAAATATGGAATGAGTGAAGCTTTAGGACCAATTGACTTTCAAGGAAAAGAACCATATGAAATGCAAATGTTTGGAGAAAATATTGGTGACAAAATAGGACAAGAAGTAAAAATATTAATCGATACAGCTTACAATGATGCACAAATGCTATTAAAACAACATAGAGATAAATTAGATATGATTGCCGAAGCATTACTACAAAAAGAAAAAATTAATGAAAAAGATTTTAAAATGTTTTTTGAGGACTAATGTGCAATTGGGGACGTTTCTTTTTTCACATTCTAACCACAATGTGGAAAAAGAAACGTCCCCAATTGCACAATAATACATACTAAGAACCATGATAACTCCCAAAATAGAATTAATAAGCGTAATAGCAAGAGTAATAGCTGATAAAATAATACCAGCAAGAGAAAAACCATTTTTTTCTGTTTTTCTTGCCAAAATTCCTAAAACAAGACCTGTAATGGTTACAGGATAACCAAATAGTGGGATAATCCAAGCTACAATACCAACAAGACCTAAAACAAAAGATGCAATGGATTTACCACTAGCTGGTTGTTGTGTTTTATTTTCTTCCATGATAATTTCCCCCTTTATTATTATATTATAGTTAGTATACTAAAATCAGTATAAAATGTCAATTTGAAGTTATTAAATGATATAATTCATTGTAAAATCTGCTATAAGTGTGATATAATCATAACAGTAAAAGAAACTAACAGGAGTGAATAAACCAGAAAGAAGGTGTGAATATGACAATAAGAGAAGCAATTGGGAAAGGAAGCATAAAACTAAAAACAAAAAACATAGACAGCCCAAAACTAAAAGCCAGAATGTTAATGCAATTCATGTTGGGAAAAACCAGACAATACATCCTAGTATATGACGAAGAAAACTTAAGCAAAAGCCAAGAAGAACAATACTTCAAAAACATAGAAAAAATAGCAAAAGGAATACCATTGCAACACATCACACATAGGCAAGAATTCATGAAAATGAACTTCTATGTCAATAAAGACGTGCTAATACCAAGGCAAGACACCGAAACCTTGGTAGAAGAAACAATCAAAATAGCAAAAAAAATCAATGCAAAAAAAATACTAGACCTATGCACAGGAAGCGGAGCAATTGCCATATCACTTGCCAAATACATAGAAAAAAGTCAAATAACAGCAACAGATATTAGTATCCCAGCGCTAGAAATAGCCAAAAAAAATGCAAAAGCAAATGAAGTAGAAAACCAAATCGTATTTTTAGAAGCAGACCTTTTTGAAGGAATACCAAAAGAAAAATATGACATGATAGTAGCAAACCCTCCTTACATCAAAAAAGAAATCATAAAAACCTTAGACGAAGAAGTAAAACAAGAGCCATTAATAGCTCTAGATGGAGGATGGGACGGATTAGATTTCTATCGAAAAATAATCCGGTACAGCTTATGAATACTTAAAATACGGAGGATACCTATGTCTAGAAATTGGTTATGACCAAAAAATAGATGTAATAGAACTAATCGAGCAAGAAGAAAAATATGTAGATACCTATGGAAAAAAAGATTTATACGGAAATGATAGAATTATCATTACAAAATTAGGAGACTAACGTCCCCACTGGTTCCGGGTTTGAATGGGGACACCGGGTTTGAATGGGGACATTAGAAAGAAAGGAGAACGGTTATGTCTTTTTCCTCTAATATAAAACAAGAGTTAAACAAAAATAGCAATTTAAGTAATAAAGAAATTGTAAAAAATGAACTATTGGGATATTTAATATCAGGAAATACCAATGTAGTAAAGAAAAAAGAAATCAAATTTTCAACAGAAAGTGACTATAATATTAATCGATTGTCTAAACTTTTATCTAATTTAGACATCAATCATAAAATAGAGATATCACGGAAAAAACTTTGTAATCATGATAAAAATAAAAGACATAAAAAATCTTCTTCCAATCAAAGAGGAGCAAATATATTTACAGTTAAAAGACAAAGAAAAAGAAGAGAACAAAAGAGCAATGATAAGAGGAGCCTTTATGGGAGCGGGATCTATAAACAATCCACAAAAAGAATATCATTTAGAAATAACCTTAAATAGTGAAGAAAATCAGCAAGTTATCATAAAAATATTACAAACTTTAGGAATTCAAGTAAAAATACTTGACTTAGCTATTTACATCAAAGAAGGAGAAGAAATCTCTAAGTTTTTAGCCTTAATTGGAGCAGCTAAGGCTGTTATGCAATTTGAAGATATTAGAATTCAAAAAGAAATGAGAGGAAGAGTAAATCGCTTAGTAAATTGTGAAACAGCAAATTTAAACAAAACCATCAATGCTTCCATTCAGCAAATTGCAGCCATTAAAAAATTACAAGAAACAGGAAAACTACAAAAATTAGATGATAATCTAAAAGAAATAGCTACTTTAAGATTAGAAAATCCAGATATGTCATTAATAGAATTAGGAAAAAAACTAAGTGAGCCACTAGGGAAATCTGGCGTAAATTATCGCCTCAAAAAAATCATAGAAATAGCACAAAATTGCCAGTAGGGACGGACCTTTTTGGCAATATTTCAAATTATAATAGAAAAAAGATAGAAGAAAGGAAAAATTGCCAAAAAGGTCTGTACCTGCTGGCAATATGAAACTAAAATGGAAAAAGAAGAAATAGGAATTTATATCCATATACCATTTTGTAAAAGTAAATGCTATTATTGCGATTTTACCTCTTACACAGATTATAAAGAACCAATAATAGAAAAATATATACAAGAAATGATAAAAGAAATGGCAACTTATGATTTTAATAAATACAATGTTACTACCATTTATATAGGAGGTGGAACGCCTTCTTTTATTCCTGAAAACTATATTACACAATTGTTAGAAGAACTAAAGCCAAGATTAGTAGAAAACCAAACAAGATGGGAGAAAATAGAAATTACAATCGAAATCAACCCAGGTGCAGTTACCCTAAAAAAATTAGAGGCATATAAATTAGCAGGCGTAAATAGAATTAGTATTGGACTGCAAAGCACCAATGATAAATTGCTAAAACAAATAGGAAGAATCCATAATTATCAAGAGTTTCAAGAAGCATATCAAATGGTAAAAAAAGCAGACTTTAAAAATATAAATATAGATTTAATGATTGGTTTACCCAATCAGACAATCAACGATATTAAGAATAGTCTAAATGAAATTCAAAAGTTAGAGCCAACTCATGTAAGTGTATATTCTTTGATAGTAGAAGAGGGGACAAAAATAGAAACTATGATACAAAGCGGAAAATTGAAATTGCCAGAGGAAGATACAGAAAGGCAAATGTATTGGTATGTAAGAAATAGGCTACAACTAGAAGGTTACGAGCATTATGAAATTTCAAATTTTGCAAAAGAAGGGAAAAAATCAAAACATAATGTGAATTGCTGGGAACAAAAGCAATATATAGGCTTAGGAGCAACAGCACATTCTTATTTAAATAATGTTCGCTATTCTAACGTGGATTTTACAAAGCAAGGTACATGGGATTTTAAGGATAAGAAAATAGAAGAAAAGCAAACGCTAGCGGATAAGAAAAAAGAATATATGCTACTGGGGCTAAGAAAAATAGAAGGGGTAAGTATAAAAGAATTTAAAGAAAAGTTTATAGATAATCCAATTTTCTTGTTTCGAGAGGAATTAGAAAAGTTAGTAGGGGAAGGATTACTACAAATAGATGGTGATAGAATTTTTTTAACCAATAGAGGTGTTGATGTAGCAAATTTAGTGTGGGAGGAATTTGTGTAAGAAATCAGAGCCTAGGGATTAAATAAGTTCAATTCATTTCAAATGTCTAAAAATGTCGAAATTTGCGATGGAAAGTATACTTAAAAGTATTGCAATTTTCGACATTTCATGTTTTAATAAAACAAGCAATTATTTTT
>CAOKJE010000047.1 GCA_948468505.1 uncultured Clostridium sp.
CTTTTCTTGATACAAAAGATAATTTCTTAAATGGAGAAACAGGAGAAATAACAAGGAATTTTAAGGATTGTGGAGCTGGTACAACCAAATGGTTAGTGCATCCAGCCTTTACAAGTGATGCTGCTGCAGGAGGTGGATTTGGAGAGTTAGAAGGATTGTGGGTTGGTAAGTTTGAAACTACGGGGTCTAAAACTACTATGAATGTTTTGCCAGGACAGGATCCTGTGAGGTCACATAAATTAAATGCTCTATATCAATTAGCTAAGAATAGTAGGTTTGGAGAGGAAAGCGAGCTAAATTCCCATATGGCTAAAAACAGTGAATGGGGTGCTATTGCCTATTTAGGGCATAGTGAATATGGAACGAATGGAGCTAAGATTGAATCAGATAAATCATATAACGGTAGAGTTCAGATTAAAACAGGTGGCACGTACGTGATAAAAGACATTTATACAACGAATAAAAAACAGAGTACAACATTTAATGCTTTTGGGGTTTATGATTTGAATAGTGGAAGTGTAGAAGTTACTGCTTCCTATATTAACGATATATCTGCTGGATCGGAAGCTCCTAGTTATTGTGGTACAAATAAGGGGGATTTGTATGGAGCTGATGAAACTGAAAGAGGGACTTCTACGGCATATAAAACGGTATATCCTTCTTACCGTAACTCGTACAAAGTATTGGACTTTGCGGGTGATGCTATTTATGAAACATCGGATGGCTCAGGAGGTATGTATTCTGCTTGGGGTAGCGGTTGGGGTTCATGTGATGCAACCTATATGCCGTACTGGAGATGTCCGGTTTTTGGTAGGCCAGGTGTTTTCGGGTGGTATGCTGGTTCGAGCGTTTCAGGAGGAGGCAATGGCTCATGGGGTTATGAATATGGCGTTAGTGTAATAAGACTTGTCTTGGCAATCCGATAAGTCTATTTAATAAAACAAAAGAAAGTAGGGAGTGTATGAAAAAAGTAAGAAAAAAAGAACAAGGTATTACATATAATAGCTTTAGTCATAACCATTATTGTGTTACTAATCTTAGCAGGAGTAGCAATAGCAACCTTAACAGGAGAAAATGGAGTCTTAACAAAAGCAAGTACAGCAAAAGAAGAACACCAGATAGCACAATATAAAGAAGAAATCAATTTAATTATTGCAGAAGAAATAACAGAAAGAAAAACAAGTAAAAAAGAAGAGACTATGATAATAAGTTTAAAGCAAAAAATAGAAAAGAAAGATTGGATAGCCAAAACAACAATAGAAAAGATAGAAGGGGATTCAAAAGAATACTTAATAGTAGAAAGTAAAGAAGGATATGAATTTATAATAGAAGTAGACAATGAAAAAGAAACTGCTAAAATAATAGGAGAAAGTAAAACAGCAGGAGAAAAATACACAATAACCTATGAGCCAAATGGAGGAGTAGGAACGTCCAAAACAACCCAGGTAAGAAGCGGATTTTATATAACATTGGAAGAAAATACATTCACAAAAGAAGGTTATACATTTGGCGGTTGGTGTGAAAAACAAGAGCCAGACGAAGGAACAAAAAGATATTTAGAAGGAGATAAATACCAACCAACAGGAAATATAACATTATATGCTATATGGAAAGAAAGACCTCTTACGGCTGACGACATCACAAGTTCACCAGAGAAGTTTTATGGAGCTACCGTTTCTGGTTATTCTTGTCCAAATGACGATGCTGTTCATGGCTGGAAAATTTTTTATGCTGGAACAATGGGGAATGAAACAGAAAGTCATATTTATTTGATAGCAGATGATTATATATCTTCTACCTATGCGCCAAAAGGAAAAAAAGGAAGTTCTCTTCTGGTTCGGTAAACTGAATATTGTTGTTCTCTTAGAGATGGGGTAATAAATGATTATAAGGGAACATCAGACATTGTAGAACCACGTTTACAAGCACTTAATTATGATTATTGTATTACGAAGAGCTATAGCAATTCCAATATAAACATGAAGGCAGCGGCCTATATGTTAGATACCAATGCTTGGAGTGACTTTTCTGGAGATAGTGCTGAATATGCCGTCGGAGAACCAACAATTGAAATGCTCCTAAAGTCATGTAGTCAAAAATACAAAGTGGATTATCGAGCAGAAGCACCAAATTATAGGGGGTATCGAATTTCTTTAAATGGAGGCACTAGTTGGATGAATTCGGCTTCAGTGGGGACGGTAAGCTCTCCATAAGGGCTGTGTGCCATTAGTACAATAGAGAAGACAAATGGATATTATATAGTTTCTCCTTCGTATGCATATGATGACCATAACTTTGCAGTTGGTTCAAATCGGTGTAATTAGTTATACTAGCTGCTGTTCGAATTCTCCAACTTTTGGCTTTCGCCCAATCGTGTGTTTAAAAACAGGAACGCAATTAGTAAAAACAGTAGAAGGGGTATATGAAATGAAAGAAGAGAGTTAAATTAGCGTCATTTATGGCGCTTTTTCCATTTTTTAGAACCGTTATCACACAATTTACATATTTTACTTGTAATGTAAGACAAAATATAGTAAAATAGCACCAGAGGTGAAAAATGAAATACCAAAACAAAACAAAAAAAATCGCAATCCAAAAAGAAAACTACTACGTTGTGATAGACTTTGACAAAACCATAACAGCAAGTAAAAGTCTAGACTCATGGATGGCAATCATAGATTTTGATATCTATGGAGAAGACTGCCAAAAAGAAATCGAAAAATTAAACGCA
Source organism: uncultured Clostridium sp. (assembly GCA_948468505.1). Lineage (GTDB taxonomy): Bacteria > Bacillota > Clostridia > TANB77 > CAG-508 > CAG-269. The sequence goes on from CAOKJE010000047.1 coordinate 2,732, forward strand.
AAATATTCACCAATTGAATTAGACTATACCATAAATAAAACAGCAAAAGAACATTACATGATAGAGTGGTATCAAAAAAGCATGGATTTACTGTATCAATATGGCTTAAGCCAAGATAACCTGAAAAAAGCTTTACAAAAAGATACTTTAATCCTAAGAGAAGGAGCTAAAGACTTTTTCAAGAATCTATACAAAAACAAAATACCAGTAATTATCCTATCAGCAGGAATTGGAAACGTCATAGAAGAATTTTTAAAAAAGCAAGAAATTTATTTTGACAATTTATACATCATTAGTAACTTTATCAAATTTAAAAATAATAACATGCAAAAATTTGAAGGGCAACTGCTTCATTCTATGAACAAAACCATAGAAGGAAAATTACCAGTAAATTGGCAAGAAAAGATAAATAAAAAACAATATGCCATTTTATTACGGTGACTTAATCGAAGATATCCGGCATGGTGCCCAAAACCAATTTAACCAAAACACTTACCATAGGATTTCTTAACAAAAAAGTAGAAGAAAATTTAGTAAACTATTGTGAACACTATGATATCGTACTAACCAACGAGGAAGCTACCTTTTATGAGGTGGAAAAAATAATGAATAAGAGAAAGGAAGAACTTTAAAATGAAAAAATTTGGAAATGTATTATGGGGGCTTGTACTAATTGCAATAGGAGTAATTTTTGGATTAAATGCAGTAGGATTAACCAACATCAATATCTTTTTTAGTGGATGGTGGACGTTATTTATTATTGTACCAAGCTTTATTGAGTTAATTAGAAGCGACAACAAAATGTGGAGTTTTATTTGGCTATGTATCGGAATTGCCTTATTACTTTGTGCACAAAACATCTTATCTTTTAGCCTAATTGCCAAACTAATTTTACCATTTATTTTAGTTATGATAGGACTTAGCATGATATTTAAAGACACTTTTAATAAAAAAATAGCAGAAAAAATAAAGAATTTAAATGCCAATAAAGGAAGTTTTGAAGGATATTGTGCTACTTTTGGAGGACAAAAAGTAGACTTATCAGGACAAGAATTTAAGGGAGCAAACTTAGATGCTGTTTTTGGTGGAGTAGAATTAGACATTTCAAAAGCCATTATCAAAAAAGACCAAGTAATTAATGCAAGTGCCATCTTTGGAGGAGTAGAAATAAAAGTGCCATCTGGTGTCAACATCAAAATAAAAGCAACTCCTATTTTTGGTGGGGTAGAAAACAAAATAAAGACAGAATATAATGAAAGTTTGCCAACGATCTACATTAATGGTACAGCTATATTTGGAGGTGTGGAAGTAAAATGACATCCTTTCAAAAAATAATAAAATACGGAGCCATTGGTTTTGCCATTTACCTATGCTTTATGATTATTAGTTTTACCATTTTTGCCATTACTGCTGTTTTTGGAATTACAACAGGAGTAGGTTTTTTAAAACAAAACAGCCAAAACACAGCGATATTAACAAAGTGGGAACAAGAATATGAAAATATTACAAGCCTAAAAGTTAATTTAGATATTTGTAAATTAACGATTAAAAAAGGAGAAAAACTAAAAGTGGAAGCAAGCAATGTAACGCAAGACTTCCATTGCAAAGTAGAGCAAAATGAATTAAAAATCAAAGAACCACAAAAAAATAGATGGTTTTTGAGTCAATTAGACAAAGAGGTAGCAGAGGTTATTATTTATGTGCCAGAAACATTAGAATTAAGGGAAGTAGAGATTGAAACAGGTATGAATGAAACCAATATTGAATATGTAAAAGCAGATAAAATTGATATTGAGATGGGATTAGGAAAATATCAAATCCAAGAATTAATTGCTAATGACGCTAAAATAGATGCAGGTGCAGGAGAAACCAAGATTCAAAACAGTCAAATAGAAAGTCTAAAATTAGAAGCAGGACTTGGTAGCTTAACCTTAACAAGCAAGATTTTAAAAAATGCGGACATTGATTGTGGAATGGGAAGAGTGGAAATCAACTTACTAGGAAAACCAGAAGATTATCAAGTAAAAGCTGAAACGGGCTTAGGAGCTTTTTTAGTAAATGGAAAGCAAGTTAGCGATAAGCAAGTAATCGGAGATGGCAATAGTATAATTAAAATAGACGCAGGAGTAGGAGAAACCGTTGTTAATTTGCAAGAAGAAAAGGAAATTTAGTAGAAGATTAAAGGGGAAAAGAGGAAAATAAAAATGAAAAAGGTAGCAATTTTTGGCTCTACAGGTTCAATTGGAGAAAGCACGCTAAATGTCATTCGACAAAATCCAAATCTATTTAAAGTAGTAACATTAGTTGCTGGTAAAAACATCGAAAAATTAACCCAGCAAATTGAGGAATTTAAACCCCAAAATGTGTATATAACAGCAAAAGAAAATGCTAACAAATTAAAAGAAAAATACCCACATCTAACTGTTTTTTATGGCGAAGAAGGAATGGAGGAAATTTCTAGCTTAATAGATTTCGACATCAGTGTATCAGCATTGGTAGGGATTGCTGGTTTAAAACCTACTTATAATATGATTAAAAATGGGAAAACGGTATTGCTTGCTAATAAAGAAGTGCTAGTAGCAGGTGGTAAGCTAATTATGGATACAGCAAGACAAAATAAGGCCACATTACTTACAGTAGATAGTGAACATTCTGCTATTATGCAATGTTTGCAAGGAGAAAAGCAAAATAAGATAGATAAAATATTACTAACCGCTTCTGGGGGACCCTTTTTTGACAAGGAAATAACGGACGATATAACGCCAGAGCAAGCATTAAATCATCCAACCTGGAAAATGGGGCCAAAAGTTACCATTGATTCTTCTACCATGATGAACAAGGGCTTTGAAGTAATAGAAGCAAAATGGTTATTTGATGTAGCTCCAAGCCAAATTCAAGTCGTGGTTCATAGAAAGAGTATTGTGCATTCTGCTGTACAATTCCAAGATGGAACGATTATGGCAAACTTGGGACCAAAGTCTATGCAAATACCAATTGCTTATGCTTTAAATTATCCAAATCGTTTGGTAAATAACATAGAAAAAATTGATTTATTTGAGATTTCGAGCTTATCGTTTGAAAAGCCAGATTTAGAAAAATTCCAATGCCTAAAATTAGCTTTTGAGGCAATTGAAAAAGGACATAGCTATCAAGTTGTATTGAATGCTGCTAATGAAGTTTTGGTAGATGCTTTTTTGAATCATAAGATATTGTATACTGATATTCCAAAAGGGATTAAGACAATGTTAGATGGACATTCTTTGGTGGAATTACATACGGTAGAGGAGATTTTAGCTTTGGATAAAGAGGTGAAGGATAAGACAAGACAATTGATAGAGAGCTAAGGCTCCTCTATCAAATCCTTCCAATACTTTTTTGGCATAAACTGCATTTGGCACCTTGGATTTTTTCTTTCTCCAATAGCAATTGTCTTAAAAAATGACTTCCACAATTCCTGATAAATTTCCTCTTCTAAGGAAAGAGCAGGAATTTTCAAACCAGAACTATCTACAATCTTGTATTCTTGTTTGTGATAAAGCAAACAAATATCTCTATTTTTATCGTGAATGATAAAATCTTGATTTGGCAAGCGGTACATAAAATGTTGTCCCAAAGGCTCAATAATATTGTTATCTGGGTGGATAGAGGCATAATACAAATGATTTTTTAATTCTTGAAAACGAAGCAAACCTTTTAAACGGTGACATTCGCCAAAGCTTCTTTTTTTCATAGCCATAACCTTAAAAACATAAGAAAGGGTAAGTCTGTTATTTATCTTAGGTCCTACAGTAAAGCCATCGAAGAGATATTTTAGTAAATTTAGTTCTTTTTCTTTTTCATTCGAAAGAAAAGCATAGTAGGTATTGTAAAGAGCTGTATAACCAATATTTTTTTCAATGCCAGCAAAAACTCTTTTTGCTTTTTGAAAATCAGTTACAAAGGTAACAGGTGTATCTAAGAAATTAGAAACATAGTTAGATTCTACTTCAATTTTTTGTGGCAAGGTTTTCGTTACAAAGCAATCAAACACAAGGCTTAAAAACCCCTCAAATGTACCATCATATAAATAGGTTTTCGCTACAAGCTTCCCGTTAGGCATTTTATTTTATCCTCCTTTGTAGGTAGTAATTTATCAAAAAGAGATAGTTGTTTGAATTCTGGTAGTGGCAAGCCATTTCTTTCTTGATAGATTAAGTTGGTTTCGATAAAGTTTTGATTGAATTTATACACTTTATCATAATATTTTCCCTTACAAGTAATAAAGTATTTGGCTCTTTTTAAGGTAACACCAAGCTTTTTCAAAGCTTCAAAATCAAGTAAGAATTCACGCCTTGCACGTATGATTTTTTTGGCAGAAATGACACCAATACCAGGAATGCGAAGCAAGGTGAAATAGTCAGCTGAATTGATTTCAACAGGGAATTTATCTAAGTTTCGCAGAGCCCAGTCACATTTTGGGTCTAAAATATGATTAAAATTTGGATGGGTTTCGTTTAATAATTCTGTAGCTTTAAAACCATAAAAACGAAGTAGCCAGTCGGCTTGGTAAAGACGATTTTCGCGAAGTAGAGGAGGAGCCTCCAAGCTCGGCAAGTTTTTATCATTGTTGACGCTAATATAGGCAGAGTAGTAAACTCGTTTCAAGTTTAATTTTTGATAAAGACCTTCTGATAATTTTAAAATTTTTAAATCGCTTTCTGGAGTTGCCCCTACCATAAGTTGCGTGGTTTGTCCGAGCAGGAACAAAGCTAGGCTCGAATTTGCTTTTTTCTAGCTTATTTTGTTTAATGCCATTTGAAATATAAGACATTGGCATTAAAATTCCGTCTTTTTCTTTTTGTGGTGCTAGTAATTTTAAACTATCATTAGAAGGCAATTCAATGTTAATGCTAAGTCTATCTACTAAAATTCCTAACTTGTCAATTAATTCTTGGCTACAACCGAGGGATGCTTTTACAATGAATGTAACCATTAAAATGATATTCGTTTCTTAAAATAGTTACGGTTCTTATTAGTTGTTCCATGGTATAATCTGGTGACTTAATAACAGCAGAACTTAAAAAAAGCCCTTCAATATAATTTTTTTTATAAAAATTGATGGTTAAGTCAGCTACTTCTTGTGGTGTAAAGGTAGCTCTCTTAACATGATTAGTGGCACGATTGATACAGTATTTGCAGTCATAAATACAAGCATTACTAAATAAGATTTTTAGTAAAGAAATACATCTTCCATCTGCACCCCAACTGTGACAAATACCAGCAAGGCTACCGTTTCCAATCCCATTTGCCTTGTTTTTTCGATTGCTTCCACTTGAACTACAAGAGGCATCGTATTTGGCAGAGTCTGCTAAAATTTTTAGTTTTTCTAATAGTTCCATTTTTATTTTGTTTCCTTTCGCAAAGCATAAATTATTTAAAACGAATGTTTGCATATATTATACCACAAAAAAACAAAAAGTCAAATGTTTGTTTGTAAAAAGTAGGGTAAAAAAATTCTCTTACAAAAATTACCAATTGTTTTCTTGATATATTTGA
>CAOKJE010000048.1 GCA_948468505.1 uncultured Clostridium sp.
GAGCCTAAACTTAATCAGACTCTTTAAGGGCGGAATTTATTCCGCTTTTTTATATGCTAGGGAAGTTATCGGAAAATGTTAAAAATCAAAAAAACTAAAAAAAACAATACAAAAACTATACAAAAACAAAAAACTAATGATATAATAAAGAACAAAGAACAAAAAACAAAAGAAAGGAAAATAAAAATGGGAAACATCGTATTATTAGACGAACTAACAATAAACAAGATAGCAGCAGGAGAAGTAATCGAAAGACCAGCATCCGTCATAAAAGAAATGGTAGAAAACTCAATTGATGCAGGAGCTAGCAACATAACAGTTGAAATCAAAAACGGAGGAATATCCTACATAAAAGTAACAGACAACGGAAAAGGAATTGCAAAAGATGACTTAGAAATAGCATTTGAAAGACATGCAACCAGCAAAATCAGAACAGCAGATGATTTAAACACGGTAACCTCTATGGGATTTAGAGGAGAAGCATTAGCAAGCATTGCCGCCATAAGCCAAGTAGAAATGATATCCAAAACAAAAGAGCAAGAAACAGGATATAAAATTGTAGTAGAAGGAGGAGACATTATAGAACAAGAAGAAATAGGCTGTCAAACAGGAACCTCCATAACCGTTAGAAATCTGTTTTTTAATACACCTGTAAGATATAAATTTCTAAAAAAAGATTATACCGAATCAGGATACATAGAAGATGCCATCACAAGAATTGCACTAGTCAATCCTAATATTGCCATAAAATTAATCAATACTGGAAAAACAATCATTCAAACCAATGGAAGCGGAGATTTAAAAAATGTAATTTACAGCATTTATGGAAAAGATGTAGCAAACGGGGTAGTAGAATTAAATTACCAATACGAAGACATTATTGTTTCAGGAGTAATCGGAAAGCCAGAAATAGCAAGATCAAATCGCTCCAACCAACTATTTTTCGTCAATAAAAGATACATTAAAGACAAAACCCTAACAGCAGCAACAGAACAAGCATACAAAGGATTAATCCCAATTGGAAAATTTGGATTTGTAATCTTAAATATAGAAATGAACCCAGGAAAAGTAGATGTTAATGTTCACCCAGCCAAATTAGAAGTTCGTTTTGAAGAAGAAAACCAAATATTCCAATCTATTTACCATGCCATCAAAGATACTTTGCTAAAAAATGAACTAGTGGTAAACACAACAGCCTCAGCAAGAGAGACAAGCTTTGAAGAAAGATTAAAAACAATAAGAGAAGCCAAAAAAGAAAACACCAACAGCAGCAATGGTGGATTATTTGGCTTTCGAAAGCAAAGCGGAAAACAAATTGAAAAATACACTCAAGAAGAAAGTGAAATCAAAACCAATAACTTAGACGAAGAAGCAAGACAAGAAAAAGTAGTTACAGGGGCTGAAAATATAACAGTTGGAGCACCAATCGACACAAGTGATGTGTTAAGACAACTAAGGGAAATGAAAGACAAAATAACCAAAGAATTAGAGCAAAAAAATGCAATGGATGGCGTCTTAAGTGATGTAAGTGAAGAATATCAACTAGGTGGGAACGAGGAGAAAAAAGAAGACGAAACAGAAAATGAAATACAAAAAGAAGAAACAAACGAAGAAGACCAAGAAAAAGCAGAAGCAGTACAAGAAGCAATTGAAGAAATCGACAATCCAGAAATTCAAAAAGAATTCGAAGAAATCAAGCAAAAAATGCAAGACCTAAACGACAATCCACAAGTCGTAAGCAAAGACTTCAATGAAATGTATGCCAAAATGTTTGGAAGACTACCAATAGAAACCCAAGAAAAAATAGAAGAAGAAAAACGCCAAGAAGAACAAAAAACAAGTGCAGTAGACCTAATTAAGGACAACCTATCTGTATTTGAAGAAGCGTCAAGTCTTCAAAAGCCAACCTACAAATTTGTAGGAGTTGTCTTTAAAACCTATATCATATTAGAAATCGAGAAAGAAATGTACATATTAGACCAACATGCAGCACATGAAAGAATTATGTATGAAAAAGTAAAGAAAAATTATTATAGCGAGCAAAACAAAGACTCACAAATGCTATTATTACCAGACGTTATGACTTTAACCCACAAAGAAATGGATATCGCACGTGAAAACATGGAAATGTTCTATCAAGCAGGGTTTAGCTTTGAAGAATTTGGAGAAAACACCATCAAATTAACAGGCGTTCCAACCGTATGTATGGATTTAAATACCAAGGAATTATTTTTAGAAACCCTAGACGAAATAAACACAGTAGCAAGAACAGCAAAACAAGAAAAAGAAGAAAAGTTCATAGCAACTGTTGCCTGCAAAGCAGCCGTAAAAGCTAATATGGCATTAGAACAAAGAGAAGTAGAAACCTTAATGGACAAGTTATTAGAACTACCAAATCCATTTACTTGTCCACATGGAAGACCAACTGTCATTAAAATGACAAAATATGACATTGAAAGAAAATTTGCTAGAAAATAAAATGAAAACAAAAGGAGACAAATAAAAATGGCATTTATCATCGGCGTAATTATGATAATCTATTTTATAGAAATTGCATGGACATGGCAAAGTTTAGGATTTATTGAAAAAAACAAAAAAGTGATAGTGATTCTTGTTGGAACCATTATCATGTATGGTATAACATCAATCGTATTTCAAATGGCAAAAAAGGGAATGAATTACCCTAACATGGAACTACAAAACAGTACGAAACATATATTAGTTGCTATATTTACAGGAGTCAATGGAATAATTATTATGCCACAAATAGGAAAAATGTTAGATAAAATAAACGAAGACCAAATGGAAAAAAGTAAGTTTCAAAAAAGAATCCTTATACTTGCGATTGTTTTTATTGCTTGCCTTATTTTTGAAACAAGTTATATGAAACAGACACAAGTAAGCATTTTAAAAATGGATAGTAAGAGCGTCCCCAAAGAAACCCGGAACCAGTGGGGACGATTAGAGGAATGGACAAAAAGGAGGGCAAAATGGAAAAAGTAATTGTAATATGTGGGCCAACAGCTTCGGGAAAAACGGGATTATCCATCAAACTTGCCAAAAAGTTAGAGGGAGAAATTGTATCCTGTGATTCCATGCAAATTTATCAAGAAATGGACATAGGAACAGCCAAACCTACCAAAGAGGAAATGCGGAGGGATTCCACATTATTTAATAGATTTTGTTTCTCCAGAAGAACGATATAGCGTAGCAGATTATAAAAAGGATGCCAAAAAAGCAATCAAAGAAATTTTGCAAAAAGGGAAAGTACCAATTGTAGTAGGAGGAACAGGTCTTTATGTGGATAGTTTGATTTATGAAATTGAATATCCTAATATAGAGTTTAATGAAGAATATCGAAAAGTGCTAGAAACAAGAGCAAAGCAAGAGGGGCTAGAGATTTTATATCAAGAAGCTAAAAAAATTGATGAAGAGGCAATTAAAAAAATTAGTCCCAATGACGAAAAAAGAATTCTTAGAATTTTAGAAATTTATCATGCTACTGGGAAAACAAAAACAGAGCAAGAAATAGAATCTAGGAAAAATCCAGTAGAATATGATTACCAAGTATATGGTTTGAAATGGGATAGAGAAACTTTATACCAAAGAATTAACAAAAGAGTGGACTTGATGCTAGAGCAAGGATTAATCCAAGAAGTAGAAGAAATTTTAAAAAAACATCAAAACTTTCCAACTGCTATGCAAGGCTTAGGTTATAAAGAAGTGGTAGAATATTTAGAAGAAAAAACTACAAAAGAAGAAATGATAGAAAAATTAAAAAGAGAAACAAGAAGATATGCTAAAAGACAAATGACTTGGTTTCGAAAAAACAAACAAACGATATGGCTAGAAGGAGAAAATTCCCAAGAAGAGAACATTCAAATAATTATCGAAAATTTTAAAAAATGACTTTTGCCATTTAGAAAGGATTGAAAAACTTGAAGGAAAAAGAAACAAGCCAAAAGAAGAAAAGAAGAGTATCTGCTAAAAACAAAAGAATAATGGTATCGATAGCCTTAATTGCTATTCTACGGTTATGTTGCTTATGCTATCTATCTTTTAGTGAAGCAACCAACCAATATATTCACAATAGAAGAAGGAAAATTGTACCAAGAAGAAACAGACATCCGGCTATGTCATTCGCTATGAAACCGTGGTAAAAGGTGAAAATTATAAAAACGGAATGATGCAAATAAAAGGTGAAGGAGAAAGAGCTGCCAAAGATGAAAATATCTTTCGTTATTACAGCACAAATGAAGAGTCACTAAAACAAAAAATAGCAGACCTAGACAACAAAATCCAAGAAGTAATGCTAAACGATACGAACTTGTTTAGTGCAGATATGAAGTTATTAGAAAATCAAATTGACGAAAAAATAGAAAATATTAATCAAATAACAGATAGCACAAAGCTAACAGAATACAAAAAAGAAATTAGTAGCTTAGTCACCAAAAAAGCTCAAATAGCAGGAGATTTAAGCCCTAAAGGTTCTTACTTAAACCAATTAATTGAAGAAAGAAAAAAATATGAAGAGCAATTAAATTCAGGGGCAGAATATGTAAAGGCTCCAACTAGTGGAATCGTGTCTTACAAAGTAGATGGATTGGAGCAACAATTAACGCCAGACAACTTTAGTTCCCTTAGTAAAGAATATTTGGAAAGTTTAGATTTAAAAACAGGAAAAATTGTAGCTACTAGTGAAGAAAGTGGAAAAGTAATCAATAATTTTTCATGTTATATTGTAACAATTTCTTCTTCAGCAGAAGCAAAGCAAGCACAAGTGGGGCAAAAGGTTAAGGTTAGATTATCTTCCAATACAGAAATACCAGCAGAAATCACAAACCTAATTAACGAAAACGATGAAATAGCCATCATATTAAAAATTGAAAAACAAATTGAAGAATTAATCAATTACCGTAAAATTTCTTTTGATTTAATTTGGTGGGATACCTCTGGTTTGAAGGTTCCAAATCAAGCAATTGTCCAAATGGATAATTTGAATTATGTCGTAAGAAGTAGAGCTGGTTATTTAAGCAAAATACTAGTAAAAATAAAAAAACAAGGAGAAAAATATTCAATAGTGCAACCTTATGATACAGAAGAATTAAAGGAACTAGGCTTTTCAAATGAAGACATTATGAGCTATAAAAAAATAGCCCTTTATGACGAAATATTATTAAATCCCAATTTAGAAAGTTTAGAATAATATTACGGAAATATTACAGAAATATTAAAAAACAAAAACATTAGCAAAAAATATTGACATTTTTAGAAAAAAATTAGATACTAATGTAAGAAAACAAAGGAAGTAATTTTAGGAGGTTTTTTTATGTCAGGAGCATTAATGGACAAAGTGTGGGGATTATTCGGAATGGATACCGCAGAGGAAGAAGAATATGTAGATGAAGAAAATATATATGATTATGATGAAATAGAAGAAACAGAAGAAGTAGAGGATAGAAAACTATTTGGAAGAAGAAAAGAAAAAGTAGTAGCTATGCCACATGCTAATGCCAATGCCATTCAAATGGTAATTTCACAACCAACTACATTCGAACAATCAGATGAAATTTGTAGTTTCTTAAAAGAAAAAAAATCAGTAATCGTTAATTTAGAATACGTAAATAAAGATGTAGCAAGAAGAATTGTAGACTTTATTAGTGGTGGTGTATATGCGTTAGATGGATACATCCAAAAAGTATCAAATTCTATCTTTTTAGTAGCACCATCAAACTATGAAATTACAAATGAAATGGCAAGAGAAGAAATGAAAAGCAAACTTTCTGTTTCATGGTTAAAAAATAACGGAGTCAACTAATCCGTTTTTTTAGGTTTTTTAAAGGAGGAAAAAATGATAACACCGTTAGATATTGAAAACAAGAAATTCTCAAAACAATTAATGAATGGATATAGTGTAGAAGAAGTTGACGATTTTTTAGACGAATTAACAGCTGATTACTCTAAAAGTTATAAAGAAGCAACTGAATTAAAAGCAAAGGTAGACGAACTAACCAAAAGCTTGGAACATTATAAAACAATTGAGGAAACGTTACAAAACACATTAGTCATGGCACAAACAACAGCAGACGATGTGAAAAAAGTGGCTCAGCAACAAGCAGATCAAATTATTAATGAAGCAAAAAGCATGGCACAAAAACAAGCAGGCGATTTAGATAATGAAATGATAGCAAAGAAAAAAGAATTAGAAGATGTTAAAAAACAATTTGATATCTATAAAGCAAAAATGGAATCTCTACTAATTTCTCAATTAGAATTATTAAAAGATGTTAATAAAGATGATGCTTAAATAAGAAATATACAAAAGACAAAACTATCTATGAAAATAGGTGGTTTTTTATGTTTTTTATGTCTTTAAGTAGAAAAATGTTACAAAATAGGGAGTATATTACAGAACTGTTAAATGTATGTTACATTTCAGTAAATACTATTGACATTATCAAAAAAAAGAATAAAATAATAGTATCAAAGAAAGGCAAAATATGAGAATAATAGGTGGAAAAGCAAAAGGAACAAAAATTTATACACAAGAAGGAGAAAACACAAGACCAACCTTAGACAGGGTAAGAGAGTCGCTATTCAACATCCTTCAATATGAGGTGCAAGACAGTATCTTCTTAGACTTATTCGCAGGAAGTGGAGCTTGCGGAATCGAGGCAGTAAGTAGAGGAGCCAAAAAAGCAATACTATGTGATAAATCGAAAGAAGCCATAAAAATCATACAAAAAAACATAGAAAAAACACATCAAGAAAAGCAAATTGATTTATACCAAGAAGACTTTAAAGAAGTATTAAACACCAAAATCAAGGAAAAATTAGACATCGTATTTTTAGACCCACCCTATAAAACGGATTATGCCGAACAAGCAATCAAAACAATGTTAAGCAAAAATTTAGTAGATGAAAATACTATCATAGTAATAGAAACAGATAGACAAGACGAAATAAAAGAAAACCTAAAAAAACTAGAAATAGAAAACATGGACGAAAGAAAATACGGAAGAGCACATCTAATCTTCTTAAGACCAAAAAGAAAGGGGTAAACCATGGAAATATTCACAATTTTAGAAACGTTAGAGGAACTATTAGAAACGAGTAGAAATTTACCATTTTCCGCAAAAAGTGTAGTAGACAAAGAGGAAATGCTAGATTTAATCAAAGAAATTAGAATCAAGCTTCCAGACGAATTAAAACAAGCAAAATGGGTCAAAGAAGAAAGACAACGTATTTTAGTAGAAGCCCAAAAAGAAGCAGATGGCATTGTTAAAGAAGCAGAAAACAGAATTATCGCAATGGTGGACGAGCATGAAATCACAAGAAAAGCATATGACCAAAAAACAGAAATAATCGAAACTGCCAACGAAATGTCAAGAGAAATATCAAAAGGAACCAAGGAATATGCTGACACCTTACTATCTAGCACAGAAGAAGTATTAAACAACACGTTAGCAAAATTAGAAAGCAACATGACAGAAGCATTAAACTTAATGCAAATTTCTTTAGAAGATACCATAAAAACAATCGAAATTAGTAGAAAAGAATTAAAATAAAAGTGTCCGATTGGGGACGTTTCCTACCTGGACAAGAATTTCCCTGTTAGAAACCTCACAAATACGAAAAAATGATGGTGCAAAAAATAGAAAAAAAAAGGATATATAAAAATAAAAAAA
>CAOKJE010000049.1 GCA_948468505.1 uncultured Clostridium sp.
TTATTTGTCTTTATTTTTTTATTGGTAATTTTTGTAAGAGAATTTTTTTACCCTAACAAAAAGAATGCCATTTTTGACATTCTTTCTATGTAAAATATTTTATTGTTCTACAGGATAAACACTTACTTGTTTTTTATCCCTACCTTTTCTTTCAAATTTTACAGTTCCATCTACTAATGCATATAGTGTGTCGTCACTACCTTTTCCCACATTAGTTCCTGGATGCATTTTGGTTCCTCTTTGTCTTACTAGGATGTTTCCTGCTAATACAAATTGACCATCAGCTCTTTTGACACCAAGACGTTTAGATTCACTCTCTCTACCGTTATGGCTGCTACCTTGACCTTTTTTATGAGCCATGCTTTTTCACTCCCTTCGGTTTGTTTTGGTTTTATTCTGTTTTGATTTGTTTTTATTTTTTATTTTGATGCTTGTTTATTAAGCTTCTACTTTTTTAGCAGTTTCTTCTTTTTTGGCTGCTCCTGCTTTGATGGCTGTAATTTCTACTTTTGTGTATGGTTGTCTATGTCCTTGTTTTCTTCTGTAATTCTTTTTAGGTTTCATTTTGAAAACAATGATTTTTTTAGCTTTCCCATGAGAAACTACTTTTCCTTCTACTTTTACACCTTTCACATAAGGATTTCCAATTTGTACTTTTCCATTATCAGATACGAAAACTACGTTATCAAATGTAACTGTTTTTCCTTCCTCTGCATCTAATTTTTCAAAAAATACAACTTCTCCTTCTGCTACTTTGTATTGTTTTCCACAGCTTTCAATGATTGCGTACATTTAAAATGCACCTCCCTTATTTGTATACTCGCTAATCCTTATTTTTCAGGCAATTAACTCTTGGCTAATGTTTAGGTGCCTTGACTAAGCGGATTACAGTTATCAATTCTAACATATTTCTATTGGTTTGTCAATTGTTTTCGGCATTTTTTTCAATCTTAACGCATTTAAAATAACCGTTACACTGCTAAACATCATGGCAAAGCTTGCCATCATAGGATTTATTGTAATCCCAAATCCCGTAAAAAGTCCCATTGCTATTGGAATCATCAAGCAATTATAGAAAAATGCCCAAAATAAATTTTGTTGAATATTTCTAACTGTTCTTTTACTAATGTTGATTAAATTCATAATGCTTGTTAAATCATTTTTGGTTAGTATTACATCTGCTGAATCCATGGCAATATCTGTTCCGCTGTTGACACTGACTCCAATATTAGCTGCCATCAAAGCTGGACTATCGTTAATGCCATCTCCGCACATCATAACATATTTGTTTTGTTCCTTTAACTCTTTAATCTCTTGTGTTTTCTCGGCTGGCAATACATTAGAAATTACTTTTGTTATGCCTATGGTATTGGCAATTTTTTCGGCTGTTCCTTTGTTGTCTCCTGTTAGCATAACCGTTTCTATCTTATTTTTATTAAGTTCTTGTATCACCTCTTTGGCATTTTCTCTTACCACATCATTTACCCCAATAAGTGCTAGTATCTTATCTTCGCTTGCTACATATACAATACTATTTCCCTTTTGGGTAAGTTCTTCTTCTTCCTGACTATATGGATTTTCCACTTGATATTCCTTTAAAATTTTTGCATTTCCAAGGATTACTTTTTGTCCTTCTACTTTCCCTATAATCCCAAGACCTGTCACATTTCCAAATTCTTTTACTTCTAATTTTTCTAAGTGGTTTTCTTCTAAATAATTTTCAAATGCTTTTCCAATTGGATGGGTCGATTTGCTTTCAATACTTCCCACTAATTGTAATAATTTATTTTGTTCTATATCACTATAATTTCTTATTTCTGCAATTTTTAATTTTCCATAGGTTAAGGTTCCTGTTTTATCAAATACAACTGTATTTACTTTTCCGAGCATTTTCAAGTATTTCGCTTTTTTTCACTAAAATACCATTGCTGGCACATAATCCTTCTGATACTACTATGGCAAGTGGGGTTGCAAGCCCTAAGCTACAAGGACAAGCCACCACTAATATCGTAACAAATCTTATTAAACTACTAGAAAATTCATATCCCATTATCAAGTAAGCCATAAAGGTTAAAATGGCAATCACAATAACAGCAGGCACAAAATATCCAGAAACAGTATCTGCCATTTTAGCAATTGGCGCTTTTGTATTACTTGCTTCTACGACTAGTCTTACAATTTCTGATAGGGTAGATTCTTTTCCAATTTTTTCTGCTTTATATTCTATATAGCCATCATAATTGATACTTCCTGCCATTACTTTATCACCTTTTGCCTTACTAACTGGTTTACTCTCTCCTGTGATGAACGATTCATCAAAATGTGCTATCCCTTCTATGATTTCTCCATCCACTGCCATTTTCTCTCCTGGTTTACTAATAACGATATCTCCTTTATGGATTTCATCTAAGGTAACTTTCTTTTCTTTTCCATCTACTTTGATGGTAGCTTGATTGGGTGTCATCTTGACTAATTTCTGAATGGCTTCTTTTGTTTTGTCTTTACTAATTCCATCTAAATATCTACCTAGTTTTATGAAATAGATGATAATAGCAGTTGATTCAAAGTATAAATTGTGTATGTTTTCTAAATTGCCTTTCATAATCATAACCATACTATATACGCTATATAGAAAACTACTAATTACACCAATTCCTACCAAAGTATCCATATTGGGTGTTTTATGAATTAGGTTTTTGTATCCATTTTTTAAGATGTCAAAACCATAAACCATAAAAACAATGGCAAATAAGAATAAACATATGGTATAGTTTATGGGATTTGCTTTCACATCTAGCAAATGGAAAATAGGCAAATTGGCCATATGTCCCATTGCAATATACATTAATATGATTGCTAAAATGGTAAAAGTAATGAATTTAACTTTTTCTTTCTTATTTTGTTTTTGTGTGTTGATTTCTTTAAATTCTCCTAAACTTTTAAAGCCTGCTTGTTTTACAAATTCGTCTAATTGGCTCTTTGTTAATATATTTTCATCATAAATAATGGTAGCATTTGCCATCACTAAGTTTACATTGGCTTCTATCATTCCATTTTGCTTATTTAAGTATTTTTCTAATCCATTGGAGCATGCAGAACAAGTCATTCCATCAATTGATAAAATTATTTTCTTCATTGCTAATGATTAGTCCTCCTTTACTACTTCAAAACCAATATCTTCCACCTTTTCTTCCATAACTGATTTTGAAATTTCTTCTTTGGCAAGGATAATAACTTCTCCTGTTTTGTGATTGGCTTCTACTTTCTCTACTCCATCCATAGCGTTTAAGGCGTTTTTTACTCTATTTTCACATCCTTCGCAAACCATACCTTCTACTTTTATTTTGGTTTCTTTCATGTTCCTCAATCCTTTCTTTTTATTTATTAAATTTCTTGAATAATGCTATTAATTCATCAATAATATCTACATTGCCATTTTCAATATCTTTTGATACACAATGATATAAATGATTTTCTAGTATATGATTTGATACACTTTTAACTGAATTTTCAATAGCAGACAACTGAATTAATACCTCTTTGCAATAAATATCTTCTTGTACCATTTTCTTAACCCCACGTAATTGTCCTTCTATTCTACTAATTCTATTGGTTATAATCTTTTTTTCTTCTTCACTTCTATGTGTTTTTTTCTTCTCCATTGCTAGCATCACCTTTCCTATTATATACCTGTATGGGTATTTTGTAAATATGGGGGTATCTGTGCTTTTTACTTACAAAATGAAGATAAATCCCCACCCATTTTAAAAGCTACCCAAAATAGTAGCTCTTAAAACATTTTATTCTTAATGCTCTTAAAGCATTTATAATCGCAATGATTGATACACCTACATCTGCAAACACAGCCTCCCACATAGTGGATAACCCCAATGCACTCAAAACTAAAACAAGTACCTTTATCAAAATAGCAAATACTATATTTTCTTTTACAATTCTCATGGTCTTTTTAGCTAAATGAATCGCCTCCACTATTTTAGATGGTTCATCTGTCATTAATACAACATCTGCTGCTTCTATTGCACTATCGGCACCTAATCCCCCCATTGCAATTCCCACATCGGAAATCGCTAAAACTGGGGCATCATTAATGCCATCTCCTACAAATGCCAATTTACCTTTTTTACTTTTTTCTTTTCGTAAACTTTCTACTTTTTCTACCTTTCCATCTGGTAGCAATTCTGTATAAACTTTATCTAACCCTAATTTATTGGCAACACTCTCTCCTACCTTTTTTCGATCGCCTGTTAGCATAATTGTTTGCTTAATATGATTTTCTTTTAAGGTTTTTATGGTATCGATGGCATCTTCTTTTATTTTGTCTGCAATTACCAAATAACCTACATATTGGCCTTCGATTGCTACATATAAAACGGTACCTATCTCATCACATTGGGTGAATTGGATTTGTTTTTTCTCCATTAGTTTCTCGTTTCCAACCAATACGTCTCGTTCCCCAATTTTAGATACAATCCCAAGTCCTGATAGTTCTTCTGTTTTTATGATTTGTTTGGCATCGATTTCTTTATGATACGCTTTTTTTACCGATACAGCAATTGGATGATTGGAGTAATTTTCACTATATGCTACCATTTTTAATAATTCTTCTTCACTCATATCCATTGCTTTGATTTTTTGGACTTCAAAAACCCCTTCTGTTAAGGTTCCTGTTTTATCAAATACGATTATTTCTGTATTGGCTAATTGTTCTAAATAGTTACTTCCTTTTATCAAAATTCCTCTTTTAGATGCTCCTCCAATTCCGCCAAAGAAACTTAATGGTATGGAAATAACCAAGGCACAAGGACAAGATACTACTAAGAATGATAAGGCTCTATATAACCATTCGGAAAATGTTGCACTTTTGTCAATCAGTGGTGGTACGATGGCAAGAATGAGTGCAATTATCACAACAATTGGTGTATAATATCTTGCAAATTTTGAGATAAAGTTTTCGGATTTTGATTTTTTACTGCTTGCATTTTCCACTAAGTCTAATATTTTGCTTACTGTTGATTCTCCATATTCTTTTGTTACTTCTATTTTTATTACACCATTTAAGTTGATGCAACCACTTAATACCTCTTCTCCTTTGGTTAGTTCTCGTGGCAAACTTTCTCCTGTTAATGCTTTGGTGTCAAGACTTGATTTTCCTTCTACTAGCTGTCCGTCTAAGGGAACTTTTTCTCCTGGTTTCACTACTATAATTTCGCCTATTTTTACCTCTTCTGGATCTACTTTTTGGATTTTCCCCTCTCTTTCTACATTGGCAAAGTCTGGTCTAATGTCCATTAAACTTGAAATTGATTTTCTTGATTGGTCAACTGCATAACTTTGGAATAATTCTCCTACTTGGTAAAATAACATAACAGCTACTGCTTCTGGAAATTCTCCAATTCCAAAGGCTCCTATTGTTGCTACTGTCATTAAAAAATTTTCATCAAAAACTTTTCCTCTTGTTATATTTCTGATTGCTTTTCTTACAATTTCTAACCCAACAATGATATATGATAGGATATAGATTGCTTGGTTAATCCATTCATTATCGAAGTTTACGATAAGTGCTATTAAAAATAGTAGCGTGGCTAATATAATTTTAATTCCTTTTTTCTTCATCATAGTAGCCTCCTAGACTTCTTCTATTGTTACATCTGGTTCTTCTTTTTTGATTACTTTTTTTACTTTTTGCATGATTTCTTCTTTTTTTGTTTCCTCATATTCTAGTTCCATTTTTTGGGTCATAAAACTTATAGTAGCACTTTCTACTCCCTCTATCTTTTGTATGGCCCTTTCTAATTCATTGGCACAATTGGCACAGTCTAATCCTTTGATTTTAAATTTACTTTTCATTTCCTTTTCCCCCTAATTTATTTTTTATGTTCTATATGTTCTACTCCTATTTCAAATACTTCTTTTACATGGTCATCATCTAACATATAAAAAACTTCTTTTCCAGATTTTCTACATTTAACAATTCCGCTTCTTCTTAAGGTTCCTAATTGGTGCGAGATAGATGATTTGCTCATTCCTAAAACATTGGCTATGTCACATACACACATTTCGTTTTTATCTAAAGCAAATAATATTTTTACTCTAGTGGTATCTCCAAGAATTTTAAAAAATTCTGCTAATTTATTAAAGGTATCTTCTTCTGGCATATTCTTGATTGTCTTGTCAACCACCTCTTGATGGATTACGCTACAATCACAGATAAATTCATTCTTAGACATTTTATTCCCTCCTTGTTTTCTCTTGTATTTCTTATAATAGTTGAGTGTTTATTCAACTCTAATTGTATTATATGTGAATACATACTCAATTGTCAATAGTTTTTTATAAAATATTTTAAAAAGCAAAATAATGATGTTATTAGCTTTGCATCCTTATTTTGCTTTTATTGGTTTTATATCTCTATGAAATAATTTAGATTAATCTCTTGTATCATTTGTCTCGAATTCAGGCTCTTTTGAACCATTATTTTTTAATGCTCTTTTAATTTTGGGAACTCCTGTATTTCTCCCTTCTGTTAATTTTAATTCTTTTAAAAATTCACCAATATTGCTTGATATGGATAATTAAAAAATCTTACCGCTTCTGCTTGTCCGTCTATTTTCAAAATCTTTTCTACAATAACAGTATTTTTGATATATGTTAAAGCACTCTTTATCATACTATCTATTGGTCCTTTAAATTTTTGATTTCATATAAGTAATTTTGAATTAGTGGCAATTTTAAATCTCTAATTTCTGCCTCATGATTCATTCTATCGTCAAAAGGTATTGTTCTTGCCATATCATATAATTCTTTTTGTTCTATTTCTGTTGACTTTACTGTACTTGACATTTTTCTTATATAGTATGAATATCCTTTTGAAAAGTCTTTATCTAATGTTGTTGGACATTTATATGGCTTGTTTGTCCTCCAAAGCACCATACTACTAATATATTTTTACCTTTATATTGTGTAACATCTACAATTGGTGTATATGAAGGTTGAATTAATTTGCATTTTGCTAATAACTCTTTTTGAATTTTATCTATTTCAGACAATTCAAGTCCTGATATTGGTATTTTAGGTCTGCCATTTTCTTTTCTCAAAATTTTTACATAAAAATATAGTATCATTTAATTAATAGGAAATCTATTTAATTAGA
>CAOKJE010000050.1 GCA_948468505.1 uncultured Clostridium sp.
ATAATCTTTATAAAAAAGTGTAAAAAAATGTGTCTAAGTACTTGACCTAAATCCATTTGTTTCTTCTAAAAATGTGTCAAAATAATGATTGATTGCTTCTTCTAGTTGTTCTTCTGTTAATATTTTGTCTTTATTGCTTCCTACTTTAGGTAAAATATCACACTTGATAAACACACTAAAATAATTATTACTGTGTATTTTTTTGGTTGTGTCTACTGGCTTATTCATGTCAATTAAATTACTATCATAATCTACTTCTTTAAACCATTGATATAATTCGTTTTGTTCTGTTTGGTTTCTTTTTACAGTAAGTCTTTTTATGCTATTATCGTTTTCTATTCTAAAATAAGTTCCATCTTTTGGTATGTAGTTATCTAGCACTGCCTTTTCCATATTTTCTGCATTTTTAAAAATTTTTAGTAGGTCATTTACCATGTCTTCCTCCTTTCTCTTAATTACTTGCTAAGTATCCGGCAACCTATTGTATTTTTTTCTAACGCACCTGTTGCCTTCATAAAGAAAGCTAAGTCCTGAGATAATTTGTCTGTCTTTACTTCCATAACAAATTTGTTACCAATTAGGCTTCCTTTTTTATATGGGATTTTCACCGGTTTTAAGTTGGTTTGTGCTATCGATTGAATAAATATGGTTTCTTCTGGTATTTGCGTATTAAAATATTGATTGTATTTTCTAACTGCATTTTTACACATTCTTGTCGTTAATTCTTCTAATCCATCTTCTTTTCTCCAATATTTATTTTCTTTCATGGTTGTTACAACTGGAGATAGTGTGGTTAGTTTTGTAGTGAACTTTTGTGAATAACTTTTTATTTGGGTTGCTATTATTTTTGCTTTTTCTTCTGTTAGGGGTAATACTCGATTTAAACTTGCTAAAAAAATCTTGTTAATGCTTCTAATATTAAAAATATAAATTCTGTCTTTTTTATAAATTCTGTCTTTTTCAATTGGATTTAAACTGCTATAAGTATAAAATTTGTATTCGTTCTTTTCATGCATTTCTCTGAGGTTCTCGTCATATAACATAGCATTGTTTATTAGATTGTTTAAAAAGCTATACATTTCATCATTTGTTACATCTTGCTTTAATTGTAACGTTGTAACTAATTCATGATAATACATTTTTTCACCTCCTCTTACTTGATTTTGTAGCCAAGCATAATTGTAAAACATATTCGTATTAATTATACCACTCTAGTTTTGTAATTTTTGTCGTTTCTTGTCGAAGAAATAAGTTTTTTG
Organism: uncultured Clostridium sp.; assembly: GCA_948468505.1. Classification (GTDB taxonomy): domain Bacteria; phylum Bacillota; class Clostridia; order TANB77; family CAG-508; genus CAG-269. The sequence continues at coordinate 1,260 of CAOKJE010000050.1, forward strand.
TAATAGAGACACTAATAATAGTATAATTTGTTTTTATTAACACTATCATTATACCTTTTTCTCTTTCATTTAGCAACATTTTTAGACAAAAAATACATCTTATTGTCAAACTTTTTGTTTGACAATAAGACGTATTTATCTTAATTATTTTCTTATTTTAATTTTCTTTTTCTATCCAATCTTTCCCGTCAACCACTCTAGTTACCAACATAGAAGACACCGTATCTCCAACAACATTAAGAGCTGTTGCAGGTGCATCAATAATGGTAGCAATCATAGTTAAGATAGGTAGTGCTGCTACTGGATATCCCATCATAGTAATAATTAACATTTCAGAAATGGTTCCACCACCGATTGGTACTGCTGTAATTAGTAAGTTTGCAAGTAAGGCAATTCCTAAAACTCCTAAAACATCTCCTGTAGTTGCCAAAGATGTTCCAAATAAACATACTAAAAACATAATTTTAAACATAGAACCTATAATAGATCCATCTTTATGGAAGCTGGTTCCTAAAGGTATGGTTGTTTCTGCAATGTCATCTGGTACTCCCATTTTTTTGGTACATTCTACATTTACTGGTATAGATGCTGCACTAGAACAGGTTGCAATTGATGTTAGTGTAGATGGTACTACGTTTTTCCAAAAAGCTTTGATTCCTTTTTTTCCTCCTGCAATAAATGCATAAATTGTGTACATGATAAAGTAAAAGGCAACTGCTACCACTAAATAAATAACAAATGTTTTTAAATAGCCTACTGCAATGGAAGCTCCAAAACTTCCTACTAGTGTTGCAAAATAACAGCCTAATCCAATTGGTGCATAATACATAATAATTTTTACTACATTGTTTACCACTTCGCTAGCAGCTACTAGAAAGTCTAGTACTGGTTTAGCTTTTTGCCCTGTCATGTTCATGGCAATTCCAAAGATAACAGAAAATACTAATAAGGCAATGATGTTTTCTTTGGATAATAGTTTAGAAAAGTCATTTACTGTTAATAATTGTACAGTTCTGTCTGCAATGGTAATTTCCTCTTCTTCTGTTGTTTCTTCTCCTTCTTCACCAGTTACAACTTCTTCCATAGTTGCACGTATTTTTTCGCCATCTTCTGGGTCAACTAGTTTTACAAAATAAGTGCTTGCAAAACCAATTAGTACAGCGATAATTGATGTTATCAAAAATACGCCTATAATGGTTATCATGATTTTACCTAATCTTTTAGGTGTTTTCATTTTGGCTATGGAGGTTGTGATGGTTAAGAAAATAAGTGGAACAATGACGACTAGTAAAAGATTTAAGAATAGGTCTCCTAAAGGACTTAAAATAGTTGCTTTTTCTTGGAATATCATTCCTACAATCGCGCCAACAATAATAGCAACTAACAAAATGATTGTTGACTTGTAATTTGATAAAAATTTTTTCATAATACTACCTCTTTTCTTAGTAGGTAACTAAAAATATAATTATATTTTTAGGATTCTGGACTAATTATATAGTATTCTTTTTCTTTTTGCAACATTCCTATTTAAATTTTTTTATTTAATTTTTTCTCCATTTTAATTTAAGAATTAGTACTTCAACGTCCCCAATCAAATCCGGAACCAGTGGGGACGTATTGGAGGTTACCATATTTGCTTAATGTGATTGATTTTATAATCTTCTTTTCTTATTTGTACTTCGATTACGTCTATTCTTATGGCTAAATTTTCGATGTGCTTTTTGTAAAGGTAGTATTTTATGGCTTGTTTTAGGTTTTTTTGTTTTTTCTTTGTGACGGCTTCTGCAGGAATACCATATTTAAGGTTAGAACGTGTTTTTACCTCTATAAATACTAATTCTATTTTTGTTTTGTCTTTTGCGATAATGTCGATTTCACCTTGCCTGCATAGAAAATTTCTTTCAATTATGTGGTAGTTGTTGTTTTCTAAGTAATGACAAGCAATGTCTTCTCCTAACTTACCTATTCTTTTTCTAAAATACATGTATATCCCCCTAATGTCTTTTGGATGTATCCGTCTATTTCTAACATAAATAATATGTTGTTAATTTGGGTTATGGTTTTGTTTGTTTTTTTGTATATTTCATTAATTGAAATTGGCTCTTTTGTAATTAGTTGATAAATTTCGTTGTATTGCTTATTTTTGCATTCTTTTCTTTTTTCTACTTTTATTTGACTTTTTGGGGGTTGATTTTTATAGGGGATTTCTGGAAATTCCTTTAAAATATCCTTTGCTGAGGTTACTATTTTAGCTCCTTCTTTTATGAGTCGATTGGTTCCTACTCCATGTAAATCGTCTATTTCGTGTGGGATGGCAAATACTTTTTTTCCTTGTTGTTTGGCTAGTTTTGCTGTAACACTTGTACCACTTCTATGGGCTGCTTCTACTACTAATATTCCTAAGGCTAGTCCACTTACAATGCGGTTTCTTTCTAGAAAGTTTTTTGATTTTGCTTTTTCTTCTGGTGGATATTCGGTTATGATTAGTCCACCATTTTCTATAATTTGTTGATAAAGTTCTTTGTTTTCTTCTGGAAAGATATGTTTTAAACCATTGGCTAATACGGCTATTGTTTTGCCTTGTTCTTTTAAGGTTGTTTTATGGGCAATGGTGTCAATTCCTACTGCCATTCCACTTGCTATGGTAATTTCTTGATATACTAAGTCTTTTGTGAATTTTTCTGCTAGTTTTTCTCCTCTTTTTGAACATGCTCTTGAACCTATGACGGAGATAATGTTGGTTTTTAGTAATTCCAGGTTTCCTTCTGCATAGAGTTGTTTGGGTGGATTTTTTATTTTTCTTAGTTTTTCTGGATAACTGTTATCTTCGATTGTTATTATTTTAATGTGATCACCTCTTTTTACTTTTTGTTTTAACTATGTCCCCAGTATTTTCTGTCTAAACTTCTATATTGAATAGCTTCTGCTAAATGGGATTCTTGTATTTTTTTACTTCCTTCTAAGTCAGCAATGGTTCTTGCTACTTTTAAAATACGATTGTAAGCTCTAGCACTTAGGCCTAGTCGATTAAAGGCTACTTCTAATATTTGTTTTCCTTTGTTATCTAATTCGCAAAATTTTTCGATTAATGAGGGAGTTAGTTGGGAATTTGAAAATATATGATATTTTTGATATCTTTCTAATTGTAATTTTCTTGCACGATTTACTCTTTTTCTTATTTCTTCTGATGTTTCTTGTTTTTGTTTTGTTTCTAGTTCTTTATACTTAACACCATCTACTTCGATGTGAATGTCAATTCTGTCTAAGAGTGGCCCACTAATTCTGCTGATGTATTTTTTGATTTGTTCTGGTCTACAGGTGCATTCTTTTTCTTTGCTCCCATAATAACCACATTGACACGGATTCATGCTGGCTATTAACATGAATTCACATGGATAGGTGATGGTGGTGTTGGATCTGCTGATGGTAACTTTTCTGTCTTCTAAAGGAACTCTTAAGGTTTCTAAAGCGTTTCGATTAAATTCTGGTAGTTCGTCTAAAAATAATACGCCTAGGTGTGCTAAGCTAATTTCTCCTGGCTTTGGAATTGCTCCTCCTCCTATTAAGGATACTGGCGTAATGGTGTGATGTGGATTACGAAATGGTCTTTTTGTCATTAAGGGGGCTTTCCCATTGGTTAAGCCTAAAATGCTATATATTTTGGTAACTTCTAAAGCTTCTTCTAATTTCATGTTTGGTAATATGGTTGGCAGTCTTCTTGCTAACATGGTTTTGCCGTGAACCGTGGTGAACCGATTAAAAGACAGTTGTGTCCTCCACTTGCTGCTACTTCTAAGGCTCTTTTTACGTTTTCTTGTCCTTTTACTTCACAAAAATCAAATTCGTATTCTATGTTTTCTTCTAAATTGATTTCTTGTTTTTGTTTTTGTTCAATTTTTTTGTTTCCTTTTAGATATTCGACTACTTCGTTTAGGTTATTGGCTGGTAGAATTTCTATTTCTTCTAGAATTTTTGCTTCTTCTAAATTTTGTCTTGGTATGATGATTCGTTTGATGCCTAATCTTTTAGCTTCGATGCAAATTGGTAGAATTCCATTTGTTTTTTCTAGGTTTCCATTTAAGGATAATTCTCCTATGAATACGGTTTCCATTAAGATTTTTCCTAGGTTGGGATTTCGTATGTTTCGGTTTGCTATTAAGATTCCGATTGCGATTGGTAGGTCAAACATGGAACCTTCTTTTCTTGTGTTTGCTGGTGATAGGTTGACTATTATTTTTCTGCTTAAAAATTCCATGTTGGAGTTTTTTATTGCTGTTTTTACTCTTTCTTTTGCTTCTTTTACACTGGCGTCTGGCAAACCTACCATTTGGAATTCTGGCATACCGATTGGATATGTCTACTTGAATGGATACAAGGTATCCTTGCAGTCCTTGCAGTGCCATACTTTTTGTGATTGCTAACATGGTTTCCTTTCTACTTATATAGCTTAAATATCTAAGGTCATTTTTTTTAACAAATATATAAGGATGGGGTTGTCTAGATTTTTTTATTATGATGGATATTAGGGAATGTTTTATTTACTAAAAGTTAAAGGTTAAATTTTTTATTTGGATTACAATGCCATGACCTTAGATATTTAAACTATATAAGATTTCTTAATTTTTGTTTTTTGATTTTAATTTACGATTTTAAATTTATCGAATGAATTGTTTGATGTTTTTTATTATAAATTGGTTTCCATTTTTTGTCAAGTGTTTTTTGGAATTTTTTGTATTTTTTTGTTTTTTTGTTGTAAAAGTTACGATTATATTTACCTAAGCAACCTGAAAAATCTATTGGAAAATATGGTGCTTAAGATTAAATTTTATTAAAGAACATAAAAAGGGTTTATATACTGAATTACTTATAAGTGGTACTTTAAAACAATATTTAATTGAGATAGATGAAAGTGCTACTGAAAAAGTGAATCAGCTTGTAAAACAACTTGCTAAAGTTGAACATATTGATGAAAATTTAAAAGAATATCATCAAATGGAGTGGGTTCAGGCTATGAATAATATCAAAAATAGAGCTGAAGAAATTATTTTTTATGAGATTTTATATGTTTAGGAGGAATTAGATATGGTTAATTTTAGAGATGTTAATGAAAATGATATTTTGAAAGAATTGTTTGATTTTAGAGAAGAAACTTATTTGTGTTATGCAGATAAACAAGAAGAGAAAATGAATTTAAGTTAGTTATGGGGTGTTTTGATGAATAAATGAAGGCGAGACTAATTCTCGCCTTCATTTATTCATTTTTTATCCTTCGAATCCATATTGCATTTTAAAATTAATATTATAGTATTTTGCAAATAAATCTATTGATAAAAAAGCGGAATAAATTCCGCCCTTAAAGAGTCTGATTAAGTTTAGGCTCTT
>CAOKJE010000051.1 GCA_948468505.1 uncultured Clostridium sp.
GTTTCTGTGGGGATGTCCCCAAAGAAACCCGGAACCAATGGGGACGTTTGGGGACGTTTGGTAATTATTTTTTCCTTCTTCTAATTTGCCAAATGATGATTCCTGCTATGATTATGATGATTGGTAAGGTAAATATGATTGTCATGATAATGGTATTTTGCTGTTCTGTTACTGTATAATTTACTGTCTCAACATTTTTTCGAATGGTAATGGTATTTTCTCTTTCATTTAAGTAGGCAATAGAGTTTAAAAGTAAATCTTTATTGTTGTATAAGTCTGCTGTCAACATGGTATATCCGTTGATTTGTACAGGCATATCCATGGCAAATAATTCATTGGCATAAATGATTAATTTTGAGGTTTTCCCGTCTCCGATTGTTTTGGTTGCCATTGCTGCAATAGTACATTCTTCTTCCTCTCCATCTTGTGCTGTTCTTGTTGGTGATGTTTGCCCTTGTAAATCTGTTCTTATAAATGCTTTTTCGGTTGTTGTTGCTAATATTTCGTGTTCTACATTTAGTTCTTCTGCTTTTTCTTCGTCTATTATAATTTTAGCAGCGTCTGCAAAGCATATGTTCATTTTCATGTTCATTTTTTGGGTTAGACTGGTTCCTTCTTGCATTTCCTCTACAATAAAGTCTGGATATCCAGATAACATATTTTCGCTACTTCCTTCAAATACTACTCCTTTTCCTATGGTAATTCCATACTCATCTAGTACCTTTTGAAAGTTAGTTAAATCTACATTATTAATGTTTGGTCCACACATTAATAATAGCTTTCCACCATTTTTGATGTATTCTATGATTTTATCTCTTTCTTGCTCTTTTAAATCTTCTCTTAGTGTTGTTATTATTAAACAGTTACAGTCTTCTGGGATTCCTCCTTTAGCTAATATGTCTAATGTTTCTACTTCATTTGATTCTTTTTCCATTGCTTCTATGATATTGGAAAAATATTCTGTTTCATACATCATGTGTGTATTCATAAAATATATTTTTGATTTTTTTTCTTCTGTAACGTCTATGATTGCATTGGTAATGGCTTCTTCTGTGGTGTCTATTTCTTCGTAGTTAGAATAATCTATCGTATATAATTCATTGTCTGTTAATGTTTTTTCATTTTCTCCTGATTTTACAATAATTAGACTGTCAGTTGCTCCTAAAGAATAGTTTTGCATTAAGTCAGCTCTTGCTGATAGATTATCAACTCTTTCTACTTTGATATGGTTACTTAGTTCTATATATCTTTCAGCAAAACTAATTACGGATGGAATATTGCTATAGTTAATCAATGTTATATTGATATCTTTTTCAAGGTTTCTCAATTTATCTTTGGTTTCTTGCGATAGTGAATATATTTTGTCTTTCGTACAATCAATTTCTGGTAATACAACTTTTTCTAGTAGTATATTAACTGCTATGTATACAGCAATAATAATAGCTACTAAAATTAAAGTTTTGCTTCCATTGATTAGCCATTTTTTCTTTAATCCATTTCCTATTTTTTGTAATAATTTTTTGTCAGCATTTTTGGTTTTTTGTTCTTCTTTTTTCAATTTTTTCCTCTCCTTACTTAACCATTTTTCTTCTTTGCATAACGATAATTGTTAGGCTAATAAATAACATACTAAATAATACTAAACTAATCACATTTTCTAAGGATATTACTCCTTGTGCAAAGCTATTATAAAAATTAATTAGGGCAAATCCTGAAAATATACTACTTATATCTGTTAAAAATAAAGAGATAATTAGAAAAGCTACTGTTATAATTCCTGCTATAATTTGGTTTTCAGTTATACTAGAGGCAAACATTCCTACTGATAGGGTTGCAATGCTCATTAAAATAAATCCTAACATAGCTACTAATACCTGGCTTATGCTTGGCTCTCCAAAAAAAGATACAATAGCATAGAATAAGAAAGATATTAGTAATGTTATGATAATTACACTTAAAGCTGCTAATAGTTTTCCTAGTGTTATTTTAAATATACTAATTGGTGAAGTTAATAGTAATTGTTCTGTTCCGCTTTTTCTTTCTTCAGCAAACATTCTCATGGTTAATATTGGTACTATAATAATTAATCCATATAATGCTGTATAATAATATAGTCCTCCTAAATCTACACTTCCTGATGTAAAGGCTGTTAAGTAGAAGAATACGCTAAAACATAGTAAAAAGATTCCTATTACGACATATCCTATAGGAGATAAAAAATAACTTTTTAATTCCTTTTTTAAGATGGCTTTCATTTATTTTTCTCCTCCTTCAATTAATTTCATAAAGGCATCTTCTAGAGTGGTATCTGCCTTTTTCATTTCAAAAACAGTAACGTTTTCTTTGGCAAGCTCTGCAAAGATAGTTTTTCTTAGGTCAACTTCTTTGTCCGCTTCGATTACATATTGTTTGGTTTCGTCTTCGTTTTTGGTTACTAACTCAATTTTTTTGATGTCTTTTATTTTATTTTTTAGATTTTTTATTTTGTCTTCTGGATCTTCAACTGTTACATAGATAGTATTGTTGCTAGCCACTTTATTTTCTAAGTTTTCTGGTGTATCAATTGCCACAATTTTTCCTTTGTTGATAATGATTACTTTGTTACAAATTTGGCTAACTTCTGATAAAATGTGTGAACTTAAAATGACTGTATGGGTTTTTCCTAGTTCTTTAATGAGACTTCTAATTTCTGTGATTTGTTTTGGATCTAATCCTACGGTTGGCTCGTCCAATATTAATATTTTGGGGTCTCCTACTAAGGCTCCTGCCATACTAACTCTTTGCTTGTATCCTCTTGATAAGTTTTTGATTAGCTTTTTTTGAACTTCTTGTAATCCTGTTTTCTCTATAATTTTTTGAACTTTTTCTTTTCTTTCTTTTTTGTTTACTTGCTTAATTTCTGCCATGTAGGTTACAAATTCTTTTACACTCAAGTCTGTGTATAAAGGCACTCCTTCTGGCATGTATCCGGATTTCTTTTTTGGCTTTTTTTGGTTTTTTTAGCATATTGTAACCGGTCTACGATAATTTCTCCTTCTGTTTGTTCAATAAAGCCTGTTATCATGTTCATGGTAGTACTTTTTCCTGCTCCATTTGGACCGAAGTAAACCGGATAATTTCGCCTTCTTTGATGGTGAAACTGATGTTGTCTACGGCTATTGTTTTTCCATACTTTTTTGTAACATTTTTAACTTCTATCACAAAAAATTCCTCCTTTTTTCTTTTCTATCTTTTAAATCCCTAACATCTTATCATTTTCTTTTTTGCTTGTAAAGTAATTCACAAAAATTTCACAATGTGAAATTGGGGACGTTTCTTTTTGAACATTTTTGTCTTGTTGGAGATATATCTTGTTATATTTTTTTCTCTTTGTTCATAGATTTAACTTGAAGATGTGTCTCGGAATGCTCTAAAAGGACTAAAATGAACCGTCTCCAATTTGCCCTTTAAAGGTGTGTGTTTTGTTATGGAATATTTGTATCCTTTTTTGATTACTTTTACACTTGTATTTTTTGCTGAGTTGGGTGATAAAACTCAGCTTTTGGTTTTGTCTTTTTCAACGAAAAATAGGATTAAAAATATTTTGATTGGCGTGGCTTTGGGTACGTTTTTTAGTCATGGTTTTGCTATTTTATTTGGTAGTCAAGTGGCTTGCTTTTCTAGTGATGGTTTTCAATTTTATTTGAAAATTTTTACTTATGCTTCTTTTGTGCTGTTTGGTGTGGTTGGATTTTTGCCTAAGAGGTCTTTAGATGATTCTTCTAATTCTGCTATGACTTCTTCTAAGTCTAGTTTTTTACAAAAGTTTGCTCATTTAAAGCTTAATTGTATTTTTATGGTGGCTTTGTGCATTTTGGTTGGTGAACTTGGTGATAAGACTTTTTTGGCTTCTTTGAGTCTTGGTCTTCAGTATCCTAATTCAAAGCTTCCTTTGATTTTGGGCTCTGTTTGTGGTATGGTTTTTAGTAATTTGATTGCTATTTTTTGCGGTAGGTTGATTGGCAAACGTTTGAAACAAAGTTTTATTGAGCTTTTGTCTAATATTACTTTTGTTGTTTTTGGACTTTTGGGCTTTTTACATATTATTTTTTAGTTTTTTACTGTTTTTTTCATTTTTCGGCTTGTTTTGCCTTGACACTTATTGTTTTTTGTGCTATTATAGTTATTGTTATTTGATATATGGGTCAGTAGCTCAGTTGGATAGAGCACAGGCCTTCTAAGCCTGGGGTCCGGGGTTCGAATCCCTGCTGGCTCACCAGAATGGTCTTATACGAACCAAAGTATAAGAAATAAAAGACATTATCAATTACTTACTGATAATGTCTTTATTTTTTATATAATTTATGCATAATATTGGCGTTTTGGCATAATCTGCCCAGCCTAATTCAGTTCCTTGACCTGTTGTTGGTAGTGATACCTCTGCTATTATTAAGTCATATTTCGAAATAACATCTTTTGTATTTATTACTTTATTGTTATCATCATGTGGAAAAAAGAATGTGTTTTCTTGATTCAAATTTGACTTTTTTATTGGATTGTAAATCTTATTTATATAATCATATTTACTTGAATGTGAAATATATATTTTCGTGTACATTCCCCCTCTTTTACTTTGTCAACAAAAACTTTCAGTTTGTAGTATAAGTTCTCTCTTATTCTCTAATAGATTTCTTTTACTGTTTTACAAGGATTTCCTACTGCTACTACATTTGACGGTATATCTTTATTTACTACACTTCCAGCACCTATTACGACATTATCTCCAATTGTTACTCCTGGAAGTACAATAACATTTCCGCCAATCCACACATTATTTCCCACTTTTATTGGTTTTGCATATTCTAATCCTTTATTTCTTCTTTCTGCATCTAATGGATGTCCTGCCGTATAAAAACTACAATTTGGTGCAATAAAGACATTATCGCCAAATTGGACTTTGTTGCCATCTAATATGATTAAGTTATGATTAGAATAAAAATTTTCTCCAATTTCTATATTATATCCATAATCACACATAAAAGGTTGTTCTATCGTAAAAATATTTCCTGTTTTTCCAAATATTTCTTTTATTATATTTTCTTTTTCTTTATGAGCTGATGGTTTTAGTTGGTTATAATCATAACATTTATCTTTTACCCAATATCTTTCTTTTATTAGATTTTCATTATAATTTGCATCATATAATTCTCCGGCTAACATTTTTTCTTTTTCATTCATATACAATCTCTCCTTATTTTAAATAAACTATTATATTATTTACCATTACTGTTGTTTTTAATCTTAACAATAACTTACATTATAGGAGAATTGTATTTACTAGCAGGAATATTATTCTTTAATTTCTAATACCTTGATTTCATAAGAACATTCTGCCATAAGATTTTTATTGCATTTTTCTGAATTTTCAATAACACATTTTACTAATTTTTTCGCAATTCCTTGCCCTTGATATTTGCTGTCTACTCCAGTATGAATTATATTCCATGTATTTTCCGATTCTTTAAATTTGCATTCGCCAATTTCAATCTCATTATCATAGGCAACTGCCCTATTTTCTTTTCTTATAAATTTAATGTTAACCATTTTTTACCCTCTCTACAAATTGACTATCTAATTTTTGTCAAGCCCTTTTTTATAAATTTATTATATTATTTTTTCGTATGGCAAACAAGCGAAAACGATATATTTTTTAAAAAATTGTATCTTTTTCACTTCTTTTATGATAAAATTCAATTATGATTAGTTTTCTAAGAATTGTTTATTATTTTTGCACATAGAATATAACATTCTTAGAATTTTTGTAGAACAAGCAGTTAGGCTTTCGTAGAAGTGTTTGCCTTCTGCTTTTTTATTTTGGTAATAAATATATACTGGATGTTCTGGATAATTTGAAGCACCTAGTTTTACTACCATTTGACTACAATTAAATAATACATATCTTGCATATTTGTTTCCTCTTTTTGATATTGCTCCTTTTACATTTATACTTTTTCCAGACTGCTTTATTGTTGGATCAAGTCCACAAAATGCTATTATCTCTTTTGGACTATCAAACCTCGTTATATCTCCTAATTCTCCAAGTATCTCTGCTGTTAATATTTCTCCTATTCCATAAAATGAATTGACTATTTTATAATATGGTGATTGCTTTGCTGTTTCTATCATTTTCTCTCTTAATTCATTTATGATATTGTTATTATTCTGCACTATTTTAGCCATATATGAAAGATTTTTTACATCTTCGTGGTCTTTATCAATTCCAGGATAAGAGTTGACTGAAGCTGTCTTTATTGTTGTAGCTAGCTTTTTATAAAAGTTTAAATTTCTTCCATTAGTCTT
>CAOKJE010000052.1 GCA_948468505.1 uncultured Clostridium sp.
GGTTGGCTCTCCTCTGGTTGGCTCTCCTCTGGTTGGCTCTCCTCTGGCTGGCTCTCCTCTGGTTCGCTTTCTTCTGGTTTGCTTTCTTCTGGTTTGCTTTCTTCCGGTTGGCTCTCCTCTGGTTGGCTCTCCTCTGGTTGGCTCTCCTCTGGCTGGCTCTCCTCTGGTTCGCTTTCTTCTGGTTCGCCTTCTTCTGGTTCGTTTTCTTCCGGTTTGCTTTCTTCCAGTTCGCTTTCTTCTGGTTTGCTTTCTTCCAGTTCGCTTTCCTCTGGCTCGTTAAGAACTACAGAAACATTATCATCTTGCTCTACACCACAAAACGACCTACTGCATTTTCCGTCTACAAACAAATGCGAGCGATGGCTATAATACTTTACCCCACAAATCTTGCACCTAAATTCATACCTAGAACACCACGTATCTGGTGCTTTATTAGGATTTTGAATTTGTGAGTTGCTCAATATTTCTCCGTTTTTATATGCCTGACTTCTTACGATTGCCATCAGGTCCATATCATCTACAATATCATATCCATGATTGTGTTCTACAACCTCCTTGGTCGCTCCACACTCTTTGCAGACCATTGTACCTGCACCCTCATATTTGTAGCTATGTTCTTCTTCTTGTCTTTTTTCAACACAAATACAATACCGTATATGTGTATCAGAATCATGATATTCCCAAGGTTGGTATTTGTGAACTGTATGATATTTTCTTTGACACCAGTCTCCACAAAGCTCACAATCGTAATACTCATAAATTTGTGAGTATACCTTCACAAGTTTCAATTCTCCTGTTGGAACACACGTCCCATTTATTTCTGTATAGAATTGACAGGTTTCACACTGTCTTTTTACAGTGTGACTATCATTTATTCCTGTTTTAGCATATCCAATAATTTCATACTGACATGCCTTTTTTTGTGTGTCTATCCATATATAATCACAATGCTTACATGGATAGGATGTCTGGAACGTATGGGTACCATTGTTGTTGCTTTTTACTGGTGCCTCCTCTCCATTTTCTAAATCATACTCACAGTCTACTTGCTTTGTCTCGATGTAGACATTCTGACAATGTTTACAAGTGTATGTAAATATTATATTATGAGTTCCGTCCTGATTACTAGAATACTCTATTTCAGGCTCATTGTACTCACATTCTTCGTCCCCTCTTTCGACTTTCAGATATTGGCAGACCATACAAGTATAGGTTGTTTCTATTACATGATTGCCATCCTTGTCAAATCTTATGTCTTTTTTGACATTATTGGGATCATAGTTGCAATTATCTTGCTTTTCTTCGATGTAAGTATGCTTACAGTCTTCGCAAACTTTTTCAGTTTTAACTGTATGCGTTCCATTAAAATTACTTACTACCGTCTCAGACTCATTGCTACTATAGTTGCAATTATCTTGCTTTGTGTCCACGTAAGTATCTCTACACTTTTCACAAGTATATGTTATTCTCACTTCATGTGTTCCATCTTGGTTACTTTTATACACCCGATTGTTACTCGCAACATACTTACACAATTCTTCTTGTTTCTCCTTGTGATCATAGCCACAATTTTCACAATGTTTCTCTTCGATAAGTAGGTGAGTTCCTTTTTTTCCTAGCAGTTCTGTTGTAATACCTTTAATCATAAAATAATGTTCTTGGGTTTCCTTCTGCTCACAACCAGAACATTCTCTTTCCTCCTCTTTTTCGTCTTTGTATGTCCATTCTCCCCATGTATGCTCATGAGGCTCTTCTGGTTGCTCGGGTTGTCCTGGTTCTTCTGGCTCAGTTGGCTGCTCGGGTTTTTCGGGTTCTTCTGGCTCAGTCGGCTGTTCGGGTTTTTCTGGTTCTTCTGGCTCTTGAGGCTTATTTGGGAAGCCTGGTACCATTGGTTTTAGCAAACCTTTGTAAGGTTTTTTCATCTTTCTTGGTCTTAACTGTTTTGCTATAACCATGTTGTTTGCTTTTTTAGCAGGCGGTGTCTTTTTGATACCGCTTACTTTTTTAACTTCTCTAACTTTTTTAGGTTCCTTCGCTACTTTTTTTAGTTCCTCATCCGATGTAACCTTCTCCTCTGGGATATTTTCCTCGTTTTCTAATAAGGAATCATCCTGTTCAACCTCTGCCACCGGCTTGTTATCATCCTGTGGGGTTGTCGTTTCCCTGTTATTATCTAGCGTCTGTACATTTAACGCCAGAAATAACATAAGTAACAAGCATACTAATAAATTTGTTTTCCGCATCATTTTTTACTCCTCTCATTTTTTAGTGTCACGGGTTTTCAGTTACATAAAATCATTTTTCTACATTTGTAGCCAAACTCTTAGGCTACATTCTATTACAGGTGCACTCCACACCTATTTTCCATTATACAACATATTATGCAAACAAGCAATACATATTTATTAAAAAATCCAAATACTAAAAAAGCAAGCTTAAGATTTTCTACCAAATGCAAATTTTTAGAAAATCTTAAGCTCGCCATAATTATTTTCTTATTCTAAACCATTTTTTCGCCCAATTCTTTCCCTGCTAAGATATGAAAATGTAGATGCATTACTGTCTGTCCACCATTTTTTCCACAATTCGTAGTCACACGATACCCATCTTGTTTAAAACCTTGTTCCTCTGCTATTTTATTAATTACACCATAGATTTTCCCAATTAAGGTCTCCTCTTCTTTTTCTAAATGAGCTAAAGAAGTAATATGCTTTTTTGGTATGACTAAAATATGAATTGGGGTCGCTGGATTAATATCATGAAACGCTAAAATTTCTTCGTCTTCATAAACTTTCTTAGATGGAATTTCTCCTTTTATTATTTTACAAAATAAACAATCTTCCATTTTTTAACCTCTCTTTCTTATTGGCATTGCCAACTTATCATTTAAACTTAGAACCATTGGCAAACAATGAAAACATTATTTTATTAAAACTGCTTTTATCCTTCTTATTCCAGATGAACTAGATTCTTCTTTTTTGATTTTAAAGTTTCCTAGCTCCTTGGTGTTTTGAACATGCGGTCCTCCACATAATTCTTTGGATACCTCTCCAATGCTGTAAACGGTTACAATGTCTGGATATTTTTCAATAAACATACATTCTGCTCCTGATTTTATGGCATCTTCTTTTTTCATTTCTTGTTTGGTTACTTCTAGTCCTTCTTGAATCCACCCATTTACTAAGTCTTCAATTGCCTTTTTTTCTTCGTCTGTTAGTTTGTGGTCACAATTAAAGTCGAATCTCATTCTATCAACTGTAATGTTTGATCCTCTTTGATGGGCATCTTTTCCTACTACTTGTTTGATGGCTGCATTTAGTAAATGGGTTGCTGTATGGTAGGCTACTGTTTCTTCCGTGTTTTCGGCTAATCCACCTTTAAATTTGTGCTCTGCTCCCATTCTTGATTTTTCTTGATGCTTTTTGAATAGTTCGTCAAATTTTTTTAAGTCTATTTCATATCCATTTTCTTGTGCTAGTTCTTTGGTTACTTCTGGTGGAAAACCGTAGGTGTCATATAAACGAAATACGATTTCTCCTGCTATTTTTTTGTTTTGGTTTCCTTCTAGTTTTTTGATTTCTTTTTCAAATTCTCTTTCGCCATGTGCTAAGGTTTTTACAAATTTGTCTTTTTCTTCTAGGATTACTGTTTTTATCATGTCTTTATTTTTTTCTAAATCTGGGTACATTTCTTTTAAGTTTTCCACGTTTAGGTCTATTAATGTGGATAGCTTACTTAAATCAATTTGTAATTTATTTAAGTGTCTTATCATTCTTCTAATTAGTCTTCTTAATACATAGCCTCTGTCTAAGTTGCTTGGTCTTCCTCCATCTGAAATTATCATCATGCTAGAGCGTAAGTGCTCTGCAATGATTCTTCTACTTTCGATGTAGTCTTTTTTTTGCAATTCTTCTAGTTTTTTCATGATTGGTAAAAATAGTTCTGTATCAAATGGTGTTTCTTTTCCTTGTAATAACATTGCCATTCTTTCTAGTCCTAATCCTGTGTCTACGTTTTTCTTGGCTAATTTTGAGTAGCCATTTTTGTCTTTGAAATATTCCATAAATACGTTGTTCCAGATTTCCACGTATTTACCACAGTCACAAGATGGTTGACACTCACTTGAACAAGCTGGCTTTCCTGTATCGTAAAACATTTCTGTGTCTGGTCCACATGGTCCTTCTTCTCCTGCTATCCACCAGTTGTCGTCTTTTCCATAAAAGTAGATTCTGTCTTCTGGTATTCCTGCTTTTTTCCATATTTCTGCAGATACTGTGTCTTTTAGGCAGTCTTCGTCTCCTGCAAAACAAGTTACAGATAGTTTTTCGGCTGGAATTCCTAGTTCTTTGGTTAAAAATTCGTAGCTCATAGCGATGGATTCTTCTTTAAAGTAGTCTCCTAATGACCAGTTTCCAAGCATTTCAAAGTATGTTAGGTGACGGTTGTCTCCTACTTCTTCGATGTCATTGGTTCTTACACATTTTTGGAAGTCTGCTAGTCTAGTTCCTTCTGGGTGTTTTTCTCCTAATAAATAGGGCACTAGTGGTTGCATTCCTGCTGTTGTAAATAGTACAGATGGGTCATTTTCTGGGATTAATGGTGCAGATGGTATAATGCTATGTCCATGGTTTTTGAAGAAGTTTAGGTATTTGTTTCTTATTTCAATTGCTTTCATTGTTTTCTCCTTTTTTTTTGGTTTTTCAAATTATACCTTAGAAAGCAGAAAAAATCAAGAAAATTACTAGATTTTCTTGATTTTCATATCTTTGTTCTATGGTAATCATTGTTTTTTTCCTTTTGATTAATCCTTATTATTAAAATACGCATGATGATTTCCATAATTTTATGTTATAAGTTTTTCCAGTTATCAATCAATTTTTTCCATTTTTTATTTTTTTCTATCATTCTAATTGCTATTTTTTCTACAGAGTTGTCTATTTCTATTTCACCTTTAAAATTATAATCGCCTTTGTCTAAAATAATCCATAATTGATTTTTATTTTTTTGTAGTGTTACAATTGATGTGAAATAAAATAAATAAAAATTGAATAAGTGATTTAAATCATTTATGAATAATATTATAACAGAAAAGATACCTTCCACACGATATTAATACAAGAAAACATGCCGTAGAGATGTACCAGAATTGTGGTGATATAAATTATGTATACAGAAAGTACTATATATCAAGGATTTCATTGTGGAGATAGAATAAAGCGTATGATGGAACAAATGAGTGTAAGAGTGATGTGTTGCCAGAAGATAAAAAATTCTATCAATATACGTATATAGATGAGGCAACCCGAGAAAGATTTTTATACTGGTACGAAGAACATACCCCAGCAAATACTGAAGTGACCCACGAAAGTTGGACAGTTTTTTATGCTACTTGTTCAAAATCCATT
>CAOKJE010000053.1 GCA_948468505.1 uncultured Clostridium sp.
CCGGACCTGACAAGATTCATAGGTCTTTATTGGATTCTCTCCATACAAAGATTAAGTTTTTGACCATTTTTATTATATAATGAATTTTGGATTTTAGCAAGAGAATTTTGGTATTATTTAAAAGTTTATGGTTTGCTTATTTTTATTCATTTTAGTTTCTCTTGAAAATAAATTCTTTTACATTTGTTATTTCGGTTCCTACTGTTCCTTCTTCTACTACATTTCCAACTGGTAAGTCTAAGTTTATGGTTGTTTTGTATTCGTTCCCGCTTTCTAGTTTTAGCTTTAAGTTAAAGGTTATTTTTGTGTTTAATTCTTCTTGATTAAATCCCGCTTTTTTTAGGAGTTCTTGATGGTTGATGGTTTCTTCTTCATTGGAGGCATAGGTAGTTAAGTTGTTAATGGAGCAACGTAAAGCTACGATTCCTCCTTGGTTTGAGATTTTTAATTGTTTGATGTTGGCTTCTACATCTCCTTGATATTCTATGTTTTGAATGGTGTTTTCTTCTTTGTTTTTGAAGATTAGTTTTTCTTCTTGGCTGTCTGGTTTATATATTTTTATGTTATCTTTTTGTTTTCCTTCTATTTGTATGTTGCTGATTTCAACGGCTTTAATGGCTTCGGTTTTTCCATATCCTTGGTTTTTATCAATGTATATATATATGTCATTACTTTGATATATATCAAAGGCCCATTTTGTGTCGGCTTCTTGTTTGTCTATTCCGTCCAATAGAGCTTATGACGGATATTTTAGATAGCTGGAATGGCATGTTGGTTTCGCCTTCTACATGATATTTTAAGATGATCATGGCAAGGATAAATAAAATTATGATTATGCTGGTTATTATGGTTGCTAATTTAAAGTATTTTTTGTTTCTTAGGTTTCTTATCATTTTTCCTCCTTGGTTTTTATGCCCACTATTTAAAGGCGTGTGTGGTTTTATGTTACTAAATTAATCTTGCTTTAACATGTTTTTTTCTTCTTTTTTTATTTTTCTAAGGTCTTTAAAGAAGTTTTTTAGTATGGTTTCACATGCTTCTTTTTCGATGCCACTTTCTATTTCTATTTTATGGTTAAAGGGATAGTTTTGTAACAGGTTTAAGACAGAGCCACAGGCTCCTGTTTTATGGTCCATTGCTCCTATGTATATTTTTTTTAGCCTTGCTTGTAATAAGGCTCCTGCACACATGGAACATGGTTCTAGGGTTACATACATTTCACAGTCGGTTAGTCTCCATGCTTCTAGTTTTTTGCTTGCTTTTTGCAAGGCTATGATTTCTGCATGTTTTGTGGTGTCTTTTTTGGTTTCTTTTTGGTTGTGCCCTCTTGCTATGATTTTGTTGTTTTTTACAATGACACAGCCTACTGGTACTTCTAGTTTTTCGGCTGCTTTTTGGGCTTCTTTTAGGGCCTCTTTCATGTATTTTTCGTTTTTTCCGCATGGCTTTTTTCCTTTTTCTTTTTTCTTGTTTTTGATTTTATCATATTTTGTTGCTATTGACAACTGCATCGGGAGTTATTTTTTGATTTTGGATTTTTGTATGTTTTAATTGTTATTCTTTTGCTTTTTTGTGCTTTTTTGGGTGTTTTTTTGCAATTCTTCTTATTTTAAAAAAAGTGTCGGATATTAAGAACATGAAATAATTTCTTACAACAAATTGACTTAATTCTGCTTTATTAATAAAATGCGAAAAAAGAAAAAGTATGTTACAAAAGGATATGCTAAGAAACAAAAGAAAGTAGGAATTTTAAATGAGAAGCACAAAAAATAGCAAGGGAATAACCTTAATTGCTTTAGTCATTACAATAATTGTGTTGTTAATCTTGGCAACTGTATCGATTGCGACACTAACAGGAGAAAATGGAATTTTAACAAAAGCCAATACAGCAAAAAATCAAACAACCGAGGCAGAAGAAAAAGAGCAAATCAATTTAGCATATACAACTGTTGTAGCAGACAAATTGCATAGAGGAGAAGATTCTACTGTTACAGCAGGTGAATTAGAAAAAGAACTAAAAAATCAAAATACAAATGCAACGGTAGAACCAAACAGTAGTCCAATTAAAGTAACTTTTAATAAATCAGGAAATGTATATACGGTAGATGGAGAGACAGGAAAGATAACAGGACCAACAAATGGTGGAGGGCAAACGCCAACAGAGCCAGAGAAGAGTGAATTAGAAAAGGCAAAAGAAAACCAAACTATATTTGAAAAAGAAACACCAATAACAGATAGTTCTAACAAAACGGTAACTATTCCAGCAGACTTCAAAATAGCAAGTGATTCAGCAAAAATGATAGCAGATGGAGTTGTAATTGAGGATAGAAATGGTAACCAATTTGTCTGGGTACCAGTAGATAATATGGAAAACTTTAAACCAACAGAAGGGTATTATAATGATAGTCTACAAAGTAGGCTAACTGGTTGTACAGAGCCATTTGCAAGTGGATATTCTACCGAAACAAATGAATATAATGCTATGAAACAAAGTATAGAAGAAAATCGAGGCTTTTATATTGGAAGATTTGAGGCAGGAAAAGATAGTAATGGAAATGTAGTAGTAAAAAAAGGAGCAGATGTCTATAATAATGTCCCATGGGGAAATGCCATGAATGATATAGAAGGAACTAGTAATACAGGTGGAAAAGTAGGAGCTGCAAAATTATCAAAAGAATTTGCTTCTAAAAATGGATACCACGGAGTAACAAGTACATTATGTTATGGTGTACAAGCTGAAAAAAACATCTATGATATGGCAGGGAATGTATGTGAATTAACCATGGAAACTTACCTCACTGGCGATAGTTTTCGTCGAGTTCGTCGAGGAGGCAGTTACATCTGCGATGTTTCTAGCTATCCAGTCTCTTATCGTGGCTACAGTTCTACTAACTTCACCGAGGACTGTATGGGCTTTCGCCTCGCTTTATATTTGTAGAACTGGATGCTGTGAAAACTAAAGCTGTATATTGTACGAAAATAGTTTTAAAAGCACAGAATTTGAATAAAAAATTTTTCCTAACATGGCGCTACTGACGTAGCGTCGTGTTAGGAATTTTTCTTACACTCTCCATGGAACAAAGTCACTTATGGGACTAATACTACACGAAAACTGACGTTACCGGCAGCACCTCCTGTGAGGGTGCTGAAAGCAAACACGCCTGCACTCGTGCCATCGTCGTAATAACCGACCACGTATGAACACTGGGGAAGACGAGTACACAAAGTGAAAGTAGTCACCATTCCATTGTTTCGTTTCTTTTGTTGCATCTCCTATTTTTGCTCCCTCATAATTTAAATTACTATTACTTGAATTGGTATATAAATCCACATATTTTGTATTTCCTATTGTTACTCCAAATTTAGCATTTTCCTGTCCATTTATACATCCTGCTGCATATTCCCAGGCTCCTCCTGCCATATCATATACACCATATACAGTTCCTGTTGTACTTGCTTTGGGTCCATTTGCTGAATTATATGCATTTATATTTGATTGACTACTAGCATCTTTTGTAGTTCCTACTGAACCTGTTATATATGAATTACTTGGGTTATTCCACACTTGGTAGGTTTTATCTCCATTTTCTCCTGTACTACTTTGTGGATTATATATTCCATATTTACTTTGACTTAATATTGCAACTGCTCCCCTTTCTGTATTTTTCATCATATGACTATCTACTGTTGAACCTGCTAGCACTTCTCCTTCATTTGTCATTCTTCTACATGCTGCAAATATATTATTTGTTGTAATACTTCTCCAACTTGCTTTATTGGGTACTACTTCTACTTTTGAATTATTGTTTACTGCTTCAAATTTTGCTACCCATATTCCTTCTAATTCTCCAAATCCTCCATTTCCTTCATTTGTAAAAACTGGATGAATGGTATAGCCTGCATCTGCTTGTTTTTGACTTGTTGGTATGAATTTTACTTCTATTTCGGTTGCTGTTGTAGAAGTTGGCTCTATATATTCGTATCTTGGTATCCATACCCAATATGCCTCTAATCCATTATTTGTTGTTTTTATGTTTGCCCATTTCCCATTTTCATAATCATACCAATTATCTGGCTGGGTAGTTTGTGTATCATTTATTTTATACTCTGTTCCTGCTTCATTTAAATCCCATGTTACATATGTCTTTTGTGCTATTTTATTTAAATTTGGTGTAGATGCTCCACTCTTATCTGCTATTACTGGTTCTTTAGGCTCATCTTTTACAGTTGTTCCATTAAATATATCTACTACTTTTATTTCATGATTCCCCTTTGTTGTGGTTAGTGTTTTATCTATTAATTTTTCTTCTTCTGATAATACACCATATTTTTCTAATATTCCTTTTAAAGTATTATCTGATATATTTCCTTCATTTTCTGCCTGTTCACTTAATATATCAGTTTGTATCTCTTCTTTTATATTTGCTATGTCTGTTTCATTCTTTGCTTCTGTTGCTCTATTTAGTAATCCATTTTCTCCTGTTAGTGTCGCAATCGATACAGCTGCCAAAATTAACAACACAATTATGGTTATTACTAAAGCAATTAAGGTAATACCTTTGTTGGTTTCTTTTTTACTTTTTCTTAAACTCGTTATATTTATCATACATATCCTCCTTTTTCTTTTGTTCTTTTTTCTTAGTTTTTTATTGTTATTATTTACTATTTAAAATGATAGTATACCATCGTTTTACTTTTTATCCTATTTTTCTTAACAAAGGTATTTGGTTTTCAATGTTCTACTATTTTTTTAATAGCTAATAATTACTATTTGCATTGTATCAAAAATATCAGATGCTTGTCAACAAGTTTACATTCTTTTATCTTCTCAAATGTTTGATTTGTATACTTTGTTTTTTGACTATATTTTATGTAACATAAAACAATAAAAATTACAATATTATACCATAATTCTTTCCCAAAATCAAATCATGTAAAATTGCAGTATGAGTTTTTTTGGCTGGGGATTTCCCTAGATTTCAATATTTTTCAGCACCAA
>CAOKJE010000054.1 GCA_948468505.1 uncultured Clostridium sp.
CGTACGGTGGTGTGAGAGGGGAAAAACACATTAAGTGTTATCCTCTACTCGATTAATAGAATAAACTCTATATTCGCAATTGTTTAGACTTAAAAGCTGTAAATTTGTTTCTTTGGGTAAGTCATTCAAAATAGATTCTATTATTTGAGCTACACCACCATGAGTAGACAAGATAATTTTCTTATCTGCAAAATCATTTTTTAATTGGGAAAGTAACAAAGAAACTCTATCAAATAAAGTTTGAATTGGTTCTACATGATGTGAACTGTAATTTAAGTGATAGTCTAAAAGTTTATCAATACTACAATTGAAGCTAGAAATATCATTTAAACCTTCAAAATCACCAAAATCTCTTTCAATTAATTTGGGCTCTATTATAATGTCTAAGTTTTTATATTGATTTACAATGTTAGCTGTATCAATAGCCCTTTGAAGAGGAGAGCATAAAATAAAATCAATATCAATATCTTTAAAAAACTCAGCTAAGTTTTGAGCTTGCTGTTTTCCTATCTCTGTTAACAAGGTATTAGTTCTACCTTGAAATCTTTTTTCCATATTCCAATTAGTTTGACCATGTCGTATTACATAAATTTTCATATCTTAATTCCTATCTAATTTTTTATAAAATTATAACATATAAAATTATCAAAAACAATAAAAAACTTGCTATCTTAACCAAAATGTATTAAAATAGACAAGAAAAAGTTAAATACTATGGGAAAGGAAGATACACCATGCCAGACAAAATCATAAAATTCTTAGCACATGGGCAAAAAATAGCAGTCATATGTGCCAACACAAGTGAATTAGTAGAAAAAGCAAGAAAAACGCACGACCTAAGTCCAGTAGCCACAGCAGCCTTTGGAAGAATGCTAACCATGACAGCCATCATGGGAGCAGAATTAAAAGGTGAAAAAGACAAGCTAACCGTACAAATCAAAGGAAATGGACCAATTGAAATGATGGTAGCAACAACAAACAAATTTCCAAAAGTAAAAGGATATGTTGTAAACCCAAGAATTGATATCCCATTAAACGAATTTGGAAAACTAGACGTAGGAGGAGCGGTTGGACAAGAAGGGTATATCAATGTAATCAAGGATATAGGCTTAAAAGACCCATACATAGGAATATCCCCCTTAACATCAGGAGAAATAGCAGACGACTTTACTAATTATTTTGTAGAATCTGAGCAACGAAATTCAGCAGTAGCCCTTCGGGGTATTAGTAGATAAAGATGGTGTTAGAGCAGCAGGAGGATACCTAATTAATCCAATGCCAGATGCTCGGTGAAGAAGAAATTTCAAAAGTAGAGCAGGCCATTTTCAAAGCAGGTGCCATGTCAAAAATGTTAGACCAAAACTTAAGTCTGCAAGAAATTGCTGTTAAGATAACAGGAGACGAAAAGGTAGAAATAATAGAAGAAAACATAACACCAATTTATGAATGTGATTGTTCCAAAGAACATATGAAGCAAGTATTAGCAACCATTGGAAAAGAGGAGTTACAAAATATTATCGAAACAGACGAACAAGCAGAAATTGTGTGCCATTTTTGCAATGAAAAATATCAATTTTCCAAAACAGATTTAGAGGAAATCCTAAAAAATATTGACAAGGAATAGAAAAGAAAATATAATAATAGCAAAAAATAAGAAAAGAGGAATCATAAAATGGAAAACAAAGTATTAATTTTTGGACACAAAAACCCAGACACGGACTCAATTTGCTCTAGCCTAGTACAAGAAACCCTTAATAACAAAGCAGGTTGGGAAGCAAAAGCAGTAAGACTAGGAGCCATCAACAAAGAAACACAATTTGTATTAGACTATCTAGGAATAGAAGCCCCAGAACAAATCGAAAAAGTAGAAGAAGGGCAAGAAGTAATCTTAGTAGACCATAACGAATCCAAACAAAGTGTAGAAGGAATCGAAAAAGCAACCATACGAATGGTAGTAGACCATCATAAAATTGCAAATTTTGAAACATCAGAACCATTATATTATACCGCCAAACCATATGGATGTACATCCACCATTTTGTTTGAAGAATTTAAAAGACTTGGATGTGAAATCGAAAGAAAAGAAGCAGTTCTAATGGCAAGTGCCATCATATCAGACACATTATTGTTAAAATCACCAACCACAACTAGATTTGACAAACAAGCCTTAGAAGAATTAGCAAAAATAGCAGATTTAGACATACAAGACTATGGCTTAGCCATGTTAAAAGCAGGAACAGACTTAGACGATTTCACACCGAAACAATTAATCAATATAGACAGCAAAGAATTTAACAAAGAAGGAACAAAATTTGAAATCGCACAAGTCAATACAGTTGACATAGAAGACGTATTACAAAGAGAAGAAGAACTAAAAGCAGTAATAAACCACACAATCGAAGAAAAAGGCTTAAGCCTATTTGTATTAGCAATTACCGACATTTTAAATAGTAACTCAAATATTATTGCTTTAGGAAATAGAACAGACGTAATCAAAACAGCTTTTGGAAAAGACTTAAATAACGATAAGGCTTTTTTAGAAGGCGTTGTTTCAAGAAAAAAACAACTGTTGCCAAATATTGATAAAAATATATAAGCAACAATTTTGAAAATGATTTTGGGGACGGAGGAAAAAATCATGATTGAATAAAAATATTTAAATCATGATTTTTTCCTCCGTCCCCAAAATCATTTCCTTAAACTATTGAATATTTTAGGAATTAAATTTATAATAGTAAAGTAAAATGAAATAGCGAAGAAAAATTTCAAATAAAATATAAATAAAGAAGGAAAGGAGAAGATAGATGCAAGAAGAGGTAAAAACCAAAACAAGGGTGCCCAAAAAAGAAACCTTCATGCAAGGTGTTATTACCTTAATTTTCTCACAAGTACTAATTAAATTGTTAGGCTTAATTTATACGCTATATTTGACCAATCGAGAAGGGTTTGGCGATAAGGGAAATGGAATTGTGGCAGCAGGGTATCAAATTTATGCTATGCTACTTACAATTTCTTCGATAGGGGTTCCCAATGCAATTTCTAAGTTAGTAGCGGAAAGAATTGCTGTACGGAGACCATAAAGGTGGTCATAGAATTTTTAAAATTGCCTTTGCAACGTTTGCTATGATTGGTTTAGTTCGGAAGCTTATTATTGTTTTTTGGAGCGAATCAGATAGCCAATTTATGGTTACAAATACCAGAAGCGGAAATGACATTAGTTGCTTTATCGCCTGCTATCTTTTTTGTTGCCATATCATCTGTTATGAGAGGATATTTTAATGCAAGGCAAAATATCAAAGCAACAGCAAGGTCACAAAGTTTAGAGCAGGTTTTTAAAACAACACTTACAATTATAATAGTAGAAATAATTGCTATTATTTCTAATGCTTCCACTGAATGGATGGCAGGAGGAGCCACTTTAGCTACAACACTTGCGACATTTGCAGGGTTTGGCTATTTATATCTATATTACAAAACCAAAACAAGAGAAATTGCAACAGAAATAAAACAAACAGTAAATTACAAATATGAAAGAGTAAAAACAATTATTAAAAGAATTTTGATGGTATCGATTCCCATTGCCTTAACAGCTATCATGTCTTCTTTGAATAAAAACATTGATTCTTTTACGGTAGTAAGAAGCTTAAAACAATTTATGAGTGAAGATATGGCAATTTCACAATATGGCATACTAGGTGGGAAAGTAGACATGCTAACAAGTTTACCGCTATCCATCAATGTAGCCTTTGCAACAGCGTTAGTACCAGCAATTGCTTCAGCAAAAGCTAGAAAAGATAAAAAAACAATCACAGCTAAAACATCATTTTCATTATTAACCTCTATGCTAATTGGTCTTCCTTGTACAGTTGGAATGTGCTTATTTGCAGGACCAATTTTAGGCTTATTGTTTCCCAACGCAAGCTCAGGAGAAGTGATTTTGCAAATTAGCTCATTAACAATTATTTTTACCATATTAGACCAAACCATAAATGGTGCCTTACAAGGCTATGGAAAACTGTTGGTACCAGCAGTATCCTTGGGATGCCGGAGTAATTGTAAAATTGATTTTAAATTTAGTTTTAGTGCCCATTCCCGAAATTGGAATAAATGGTGCGGCGTGGGCCTCTGTTGCTTGTCACTTAGTAGCTTTTACCATAGCGATTACATCATTACGAAAAACCATGAAATTGGATTTAACTTTTTCAAAATTTTTAATAAAACCATTAATTGCAGTAGCCATTATGGGAATTTGCTCATATTTTAGTTATGTGACACTTACACGAATAATTGCCGTAAAATTGGCAACAATAATAGCAATTATAATTGCTGTAATCATTTATGCTCTAGCGATAGTTGCTTTAAAAGTATTTTCAAAAAATGAGATAAAAATGATGCCAGCAGGGGAAAAAATCCTAAAAGTACTGGAAAAACTAAAAATTTATTAAAAAAAAGTAAAAAAAAGAAGGATTTTCAGTATTTTTGGCGAATTGTTAAAGTGAAGTACAAAGACTGCGGTTGTTCATGTAGTCTATGTACATAAACTATTTAAATCTTATAGGAGGTAATTTAAATGAACAAAGCTGAATTAATCGCAGCAATGGCTGCAAAAACAGGAGCTACAAAAAAAGCAGTTGAAGAATCAGTAAACGCATTTGTAGAAGTTGTATCAGAAGCACTTAAAAAAGGAGACAAAGTTCAATTAGTTGGATTTGGATCTTTTGAAGTAAGAAAAAGAGCAGCTAGAAAAGGAAGAAACCCACAAACTAAAGAAGAAATCAAAATACCTGCATCAAAAGCTCCAGTATTCAAAG
>CAOKJE010000055.1 GCA_948468505.1 uncultured Clostridium sp.
ATTATTTGTCTTTATTTTTTATTGGTAATTTTTGTAAGAGAATTTTTTTACCCTAGGTAAATTTTTATATTTTGCAATCATTTCGATTTTTCCTAAGTAACTAGCCTTTCCTCCCTTCGTTTTTAGTTTTTGTTTTGCTTTTTGGATTTTGTTTGATTTTAAAATCTTGAATTTTAGAAATCGGATTGATAAATTTTAAAAATAATTTATTTGCAATTTTCAAAAATAATTGCTTGTTTTATTAAAACATGAAATGTCGAAAATTGCAATACTTTTTATGGTACTTTTCATCGCAAATTTCGACATTTTCTGACATTTGTATTATAGCAGGTATTACTTATCTGTAAGCTCTCTCAACGTTTACACAGCTAAGCTAAGGGCATCCCCAAAAATTTAAAAAGCGGGATTTTAAGGAACGTCCCCCTAATCCCTCTTTTTGAATTTGCATACTATAACACTCATGTCGTCTTTTACATTGCCAAAGGTGTTGTCAATGGCTTCGTTTAGAATAAGGTCTGCTATTTTTTTGGTGTTGGTGGTTTCTATGTCTTCTAGCATGTATTTTACCCATAGTTCTTTGTTTTTGTATTCGATGTTGGCGTCTAATATTCCGTCTGTGCACATGACTAGGATGTCTCCTGATAGGATGTCTCGGTCAAAGGTCTGGATGTGGTTGTGGTTTTCGTCTACCATTCCAGTTGGCAATGAGTTTGATTTTATGATTTGTACTTTTTTGTTGTTTTTGATGTAGGTTGGACAGGCTCCACTTTTGATAAATTCGATGGTTCCTGCGTATAGGTCTATGATGGCAATGTCTAATGTGGCAAAGCTTTCTGCGTTTTGGTTGATGAGTGATGTGTTGATTAGGTCTAGTGATATGTTTTTGTCAAATCCTGATAATAGTAAGTTTTCTAACATTCGCAAGGAACTGGTACTGCTTTGCCTTGCTTTGGTTCCTGTTCCCATTCCGTCACTGATGGCTACTAGGTATTTTCCGTCTTTTAGTCTTAGTTGCAGCATGGCGTCTCCTGATATTTCACTTTTGCTTTTGGTTGTTTCTCCTGTTCCGATTGCCATGACGTATTTGTCTGCTGATAGGAAGGTTAGTTTTTTTCCTACACAGGCTTCTTCAAATATTTCGATTGGCTCTTCTAGTATTTTGCTTGCTATTTTTTGGATTGCTTCTATTTTAGCTGTTTCTAAGTTTTCGTCTTGGTATATTTCTAAGGAATATCTTCCTTCTTTTTTTATGGCTAGGTCTTGGATTTTTATTCCTCTTTGTTTTAGTATTTCCATTATTTCTGCTTTTTGTTTTTCGTATTTTGCTTCGTTTTCTATTTCGTTTTCTATTCCTTGTGCCATTTTTCCAATGGCTCTTGATACGCCATCTAGTTGCTTTTGCATGTTTTTTTGTTTTTCTTCTACTCTTTTTTCCCAAATGAAGTTTGATTTGGCTGTTTTGTAAGATGTGTTGATAGTGCGTATCATTTGTGATAGGTTCTGCTCTAAATGTTTGCTTACTTCTTCGTCATCAAATCCTACAATGTAACTGTTACCTTTGGCAAAGATTTCAAGTAAGGCTTGTCTATCAATTTCTTGCTTGTCTAATAGGTATTGGAATATGTTTTGGGTGATTTTTCCTTCGGTGTTTGCTATGTCTTCGTATAACATGTTGTCTTGATAGGCTTCTAAGTTGCTTAATAATTCTGTTAGGAAGATTTGCTTGTTGGCTTCATAGGAATTTTTTTCTTCTTGCTTATAGGTTGTTGCCATTTCTTTAATGGCTTGGGATACTTGTTCTAGGTTTTGGGCTACTTCTTTACTTTTGTTTAAGGCTCTGTTTGGTGTGATTGGTAAAAGTTTGGTGTTTCCGGATAAATTCTTCTAGTTCAATGTGTAAGTTGTTTGGCACCGCTAATAGTCCGGATAAAGGCGATTAAGATTTCTTTAAAGTGTATTAGTTCTACTGTGTATCCATTGGATACATAGGCAAGTAGCACGTTTCCTAGGGCAAATCCTATTACTACTCCTATTTTTCCAAAACGATTGAAGATGCCTGCCATCATTCCAGAAATGGCATAGGCTGCTATCATAATTGGCTCTCCTCCTGTAATGACTCCGCAAGGTTACGCCTATGGTTACTCCTGCTGTGGTTCCTACTAGAATTCCATTTTTCCATCCTAGTATCATGACTATTAGTATGCTGATTATGTTTTTGATGTTAAATCCAAATAGGCTGATGTTACCAAATGCTCCTACACTGATAGCAAGTAGTAAGCTTGCTCCTATTAGTTCTTCTATGGTAAATGCTTTTTTGGCCCAGAATTCTTGTAATACAACTGTTGCATTTACAAATATTTTGTAAAATACAAAGGCAATAATTGCGGTTGTGATACTTGCTAATACGTCATATAGGGTAAATCCTGCCATAGCTAGTTTTACGATTTGTACGATTAGGGTTGAAATTAGTATGTGTTTTCCTATTTTGATTTTTTCGTTTCTTTCTTTTTCGTTGTAAATTGGCTTTAGTAAAAATAGGGTTACGACTAAGGTAAGGGCTGTTAAGAAATAACCTAACGCTCCTCCTATTCCATATTTTATTAGGTTTCCTATTAAGGATACTACGATGATTCCTAGTGCTGGAACAGAGGATGCAAAGCATGCCCCTAACATGCTGATGCTAAAGATTGAAAATTCCCCTCCTAATCCTACATGAGATAACATGAGTGAAATAATATAGATGACAACATTTTTTACGGCAAATATGTTTGAAAAAATGTTCATTTTTTGGTTTTGTTTTTCTTCTATGATATTTTCATTTTGATACATCCTTACCACCTCTTCTTTTTTTATAGGCTTATTTTACTACTTGTCCTTCGTGGTTTTTGTCTTTTTTAGGGAGCTACCTTAAAAAAGTTTTTTACATTTTATTTCTTGTTTTTTGGTTTTTCTTTTTATTTTTTCTTTTTCTGCTTTTTATTTTATTACAGTTTGTAAAAAAAAGCAATAAAAATGCGAAATGATTTTGGGTTCTTCGATTCATTTAAGAAAATGTCCCAACAAAAAAATAATAAAGGACTTTTTTTCAAGTTTTAGAGTACAAGCTTATGGATTATTATTTAAAAATTTAGTAAATAGAGATTTGAATATATATGTCAATGTAATAGGAGAACAAGATAAGAATGAAAAATAAGTGACATAGATAAATGATATTGTGTTTAAATGAGCCATAATAGTACTTTATTTTAAAAAGAAGAAGGTTTTAGACAATTAATTAGTCTATTACCTTCTTCTTTTTATCTTGAAATTTCATGTAGTTTTCATTTGTTAAATTTTTTATTTCGTTTTTGTGCTTTTAAAACTTGTTTCGAACATGTTTTTATTTCGTTTTTTAAGCTTTTAGTTTTTTAAATAAAGTATGGGTCTGAAGGAGTAGTATACTCCATTGTAAGTAGATTCTATATCATTCTTGGTGACGGAGTGACGAGTCTTTGTCCAACTGGTGAGATCGCGGTAAAGAAAAGTTCCACCTCTGTCAACCCAATGAACATTGTCGGGGAAAAAGAAGGTATAGCTCTCTGTTGTCAACTCAGAGAAATTACTTGCCATGTCCCATATATTACAGATTTTATCTTGTTGTGATGTATCGCTTAGGTTATTTGTTCCTTTTTCTGCAAAACTTTTATTACAACTGTGTTGCATTGAATATACGTTAGGCTTACTACTTCTATTATCAAATTCTTGTAAGAATACGATAGCAGTATCCCAAGCATAACTATTGATTAAGTCACTAGTAAAACTACTTGCATTGCTATTATACATTTCTCTTGATTTTGTTGCAGCATTAGGTTGATTTATAGCTCTATATACATAATCATTTGGTTTTACCGTTACTGGTGTTAATGCATTGGTATGACTTGTTCTTTTTGTCGCTGTTCTTGCTTCATATCTACCAATATAATAGCCTCCATTTTTCACCGCACTTGTTTTAAACCCTTCTAGATCTTTTGCTACTGTATTTCCATAACTTGATGTTGCTAATTCCTTATAATATCTAACGTTATATTCTTCATCATCTCCTTTGATTCCTTCCTCTCCTTGAGCACTTGGTGTAGCACCAAGGATATATCTATCCAAATTAATTGTCTTGGTTCCACCAGAATACTTAACAGTACCTACTGGTATCCACACAAACTGACTTCCAGCTGTTGTACTTCCATGACTTACAT
>CAOKJE010000056.1 GCA_948468505.1 uncultured Clostridium sp.
TTGCACACTGATTTGTCGAATTGGAGAGAAATTAGCAGTTTACCCCTCCCCAATGTCTCGTGTTCTTGATGATGTTTTTAAAAGGAGCAAATTCGTTATCGCCATTATGGGTATCTACATTGTCATTAACGGCAATAAATCTAACATCATGTTGAGGGAAAAATACCTCTGTGTAATACCCTGTTTGTAAATACTCACGTCCAAGACGAGATAAATCTTTTACAATGACTGTCGCTATTCTGCCTGCTTCTATCTCTGAAAGAAGTTTTTGAAAATCCGGGCGATTGTAGTTTGTACCAGAATAGCCATCATCAATAAAGTACATACAGTTGAAAAAGCCATTTTCTTCTGCATAATGCTTTAACATTGCCTTTTGTGTTTGTATACTCATGCTGTCACCGTTGTATTCGTCATCACGGCTTAATCTGCAATAAAGAGCTGTTATTTTATTATCATAGTTGAGTTGCTGTTTTTTCATAGTTTCTCCCTTCCAAACAGCAATTCAAGATATTTTGTAATATGAGTGTAGCATATTTTGAGTACATCGTAAAGTCTTCTACAAAATAATTTTGAGTATTGCTGTCTTTTATTCTTAATTTATGTCACTTACTACAACTTTTTACAGAAAATGATATAATATTTAATGTTTTATTATTTATGTTATCAATGTGGTTTCAAAAAAACATTGAGTTAGTATTGAGCGAAATTTGACAAAATAGAAAGGAAAGATTGTTATGGAACGCTGCGATTTTGCTGCTATTACAGCAATCATTAACCGTTATATCAGTGAAGATAAAGAATTGAACCAGCTTGATTTTGTTTATTGCTATTTGCCGATTATATTACATCACATATAGAAGAAGATGTTGATTTTGATAATGGTTTAGTCTGTCGTTGGCTGAATGGTATTGCAAGAGTAAGTCCTCGTATCACTTCACACTATATGGACAACAAAAACAAACAAAGTTTAGTTGACAATATACAACAACAGATTATTCCAATGATGTATGATAGTAGTATAGCTTGTCAAAAGATTTATGATTTAATATTATATGACAATGATATTTCAGAAAAACAAAAGCAAAAACTGATAAAACATTACCCTTGTAAAGACATTTCTGAGGAAGCAAATTTGATTGCAGAAGCACTTTGTTTTGGTATGACCAGAACATTTGTCAAAAGAGCGACAGAAAACAAGAAGTTGCTGTCAAGTGGAAATTTTTCTCCAACCATTTCAGATTTTATTATGGAAGGAGATGTGCCAAAACCTTGCCGTTATTTTTGTGGACGAGAAAAGGAAGTAGAAGAATTGCACGAATTGCTTGTATAAAGAAAGAAAAGTATTTTTGCAGGGTATTGCAGGTATTGGAAAGAGTGAACTTGTAAAGGCATATGCCAAAAAGTATAAAAAGAATTACAGAAACATTCTTTATATTCCCTATTCTGGAAGTTTAAAAAAGAATATTACGGATTTAGATTTTGTTGATGATTTACAAGAGGATAATGAAGAAGAACGCTTTCGCAAACACAATCGTTTTTTAAGGTCTTTAAAAGAAGATACCTTGCTCATTATTGATAATTTCAATGTAACTGCTGAAAGGGATAATTTATTACCTATCGTTATGAAATATCGTTGCAGGGTTGTATTTACAACCCGAAGTAGGCTCGATAACTATGTTTGTATGCAGTTGGATGAAATCACAGAAAAAGAAACACTATTACAGTTGATGAGTTGCTATTACAGTTATGCTGAAGAATATCATCCCATATTATTACAGATAATTGATATAGATAGCCACACATTAGTAGTAGAATTAGCTGCTAGATTGTTAGAAAAGGGAATTTTAGAGCCACTTGAATTATTAATAAAACTGAAAGAAGAAAAGGCTGCACTGAATACTTCTGATAAAATTGGCATTACAAAAGATGGAAAGTCAATAAAAAATACTTATTATGGACATATTCACATACTATTTTCACTATATCAATTATCAGAGCAAGAACAAAATATCATGTGTAATGTTGCTATGATACCATTTACTGGAATTTCTGCAAGGGTATTTGCAAAATGGTTAAAACTTTCTAATCTAAACACGGCGAATGATTTAATAGAAATGGGATTTATCGCACCAAAATCAGGACAATCTATTGCTTTGCACCCTATGATACAAGAAATTGCTGTTGTAGATACACAGCCATCTATTCGAAAATGTCAAATGCTTTGTCAAAGTTTACAAGAAACTTGTTTACTTCATGGGAAAGATTTTTCTTATTTCAAAACAATGTTTCAAACGATTGAAAATTTGATTTTATTAGCTGAAAAAGATGATATGGCATATTATCTGCGTTTTTTGGAAGATGTATTTCCTTATATGGGAAAATATCATTATGAAATCGGCATGAAAAAAATATTGTATGAAATAAGCCAAATTTTAGAAAAATCTTTTGGAGAAACAAAAGATAAAGCTCTCTATTTAGACTATTGTGCTGCTTGTGAAAAAAAGACAAATAAGGCGATTCAATTAGAAAAACAGGCTCTTTCCCTGTTAACAGAAATCAATGTTGATAATGCACATCTAGCAACAAATATTCATGCTAATTTAGGTGCATTGTATAGAGAAGTTGGACAAATAGAGTATGCAAAACAACACATGGAAAAAGACATTACTATTTTGGAACAGTATAACTTAACTTATAGTAATGACAGTATTGCTCAAATTTGCAATTATGCTATTTTATTGACAGAATTAGGTGAAGCAGAACGAGGATTAACAGCGTTACGAAAACTTGCACGAATGGTAAAAAATTATAACTTGGAATTTTCAAGTGATTATGCTGCAATACAAGAAGCAATGGCTAACATTTGCTTGGTGCAAGGGAATCTTTCTGAAGCAACAAGCCACTTTAAAAAGGCTGTTCAAATTTATGAAGTTGTTTGGGAAAATGAACCAGAATTAATAGAAGAAAAATATCAGGAAATACAGAAATTGTATCCTCAAATCGGTATTGCTATGGCAAAATCAATTCAATTATAATTACTTCTTTTTATAAATTAACTTGTGTCATTTTTGATACTATGTTATATTTATAGTAAAGGAAGTGCGATGATAAATGAGTTTTCATGCTAACTATTTACCAAAATCAGATGTTGTTTTTACAGTGATGTTTTTAAAGAAAGAACTATGCGAAAAAACATTAGAGGCAATTATAGGAGAGCAAATAGAATTGATTGACATTACAGCGGAATATAAAAATGATTTGCCCAAGGCTGCATTAAATTCTATTTATTTTGACATCAAAACAAGAGCAGTAGATGGACGAATTGTTACATTAGATTTGCAGAGAGTTTATAGTAAGGACAGAATTAGAAACAGAACAATATTTTATGCTTGCAGAGAAATCGCTTCTCAAAAAGTAGAAAAAAGTAAATACGAAAATTTAAAAAGTGTGATTGTTACTTTTCTGTTGACAGAGGCTCCGTTAAAGCACACTACTTTTAACAGGAAGATTAAATTAGTAGAGGAAACAACTGGAAAAGTTTATAGCGATTTGCTCACAATACACGAAATTAACATCAGACATATTTCAAAAAAACATAGTCAAGAATTGCAAATAATAAGACAGTTTTTTGAAATAGACACCGAAAAAAGTTATCAAAAATTTGTTTCGGCTTATGCACAAACACAGTTAGGAGCATTACTTTTGGAGGCATATGATGAGGCTGTTTCTGATACATCTGTATTAGATTGTTTAAGCGAGGAGGATAAGTATATGGTTCGTTTAAGTGAAGAAGAAAGATTGTTAGAACGTGCAGAAGGTATGCAAGAAGGAGAACAAAAAGGCAGACAAAAGGAACGTGTTGAAATCGCAAAAAAACTGTTACATCAAAATATGGACATTGTATTTATTTCTTCTGTAACTGGTTTGTCTGAAAAAGAAATTGAACTTTTAAATTAAATATTGGAACAAGAAATGCTATCTATCATTTGTTTTGTATTTCTTGTTCTTTTATTTTGCAAATTTTTATTTTTAAATTTTAAGTATCTATTAAAAAATTTTGTTTGAAAGAAATGATATAGGTACTTGATTTTTTTTATTATTTTAAAATGCATTTTATAAAAATATAGCAAAAATTTCTAAATCACTTTTTTGAATAAAACAAGTAATTAGGGGCTGTCTTAAAACTAAATATTGTACAAAGCATAAAAAATGTTGTATAAT
>CAOKJE010000057.1 GCA_948468505.1 uncultured Clostridium sp.
AGAGCCTAAACTTAATCAGACTCTTTAAGGGCGGAATTTATTCCGCTTTTTTATTCTACTGTAACAGACTTAGCAAGATTTCTAGGCTTATCAACATCCAATCCTTTTTCCTTTGAAATATAATAAGAAAACAATTGCAAAGGAATAATAGACAAAATAGGAGAAATAAAAGGATTCGTTTCCGGTATTTTTATTGTCATATCAAACCTATCAGCATCTATATCTTGATTGGTAATCACTAAAGTTTTAGCACCACGAGTAACCACCTCTTGAATATTGCTAACCGTCTTTTCTACTAAATTAGAATCTGTCATAATACTAACTACAGTAATATCGTTTTCAATCAAAGCAATTGGACCATGCTTTAATTCTCCAGCAGGATAGCTCTCAGAATGAATATAAGAAATTTCTTTTAATTTCAAAGAACCTTCTCTTGCAACGGTTTCGTCAATCCCTCTACCCAAAAAGAAAATATCTTTTTCCTGATAAACTTTTTTAGAAAAATCTTGAATTGACTTTGACAAATCTAATGTTTCTTCCACTTTTGCTGGTAATTCCATAATATCCTTTTTTAGTGTACTTAAGGCATCTGTATTTATTTCTAAAACTTCTGCAAAATAAATAGCCAAAATGGTAATTAGCATAACTTGAGAAGTATAAGCTTTCGTAGAGGCAACTGCGATTTCAGGACCTGCATGAGTATAAATAGAATAATCAGCTTCTCTTGTAATAGAGCTTCCAATCACATTACTAATAGCAAGAGTTTTAGCCTTTTTTTCTTTACACAATTTTAAAGCAGCGATAGTATCTGCTGTTTCACCTGATTGTGAAATAAAAATACACAAAGTATTTTCGTCCACTAATGGGTCACGATAACGAAATTCAGAAGCAACGTCAACCTCAGTTGTTATATGGCAAAGCTTTTCAATGGCATTTTTTCCTACTAAACCTGCATGCATAGCAGTACCACAAGCAACAATGTAAATTTTATCAATATTTGATAGATATTCTTTCGTGAAATTTAATTCGTCGAATTCACATTTTGAAGCTTCGTTAAATTTAGCACCCATAGTTTCACGAATAGCAGTTGGTTGTTCGTAAATTTCTTTTAGCATAAAATCTTCGTAACCATCTTTTTCAGCGCTAGTAGCGTTCCATTCAATGGATTGCGTAATTTTTTCGATTGGCTTTAATTCCTTATCATAGAAAGAGACTTGTTCCCTTGTTAGAACAGCTAATTCTAAGTCGTCTAATAAATAGAAGTTTCTTGTAAAAGAAAGAATAGCTGGGATGTCGGAGGAAATATAATTTTCTCCATCACCTTTTCCAATAACAAGTGGACTATCTTTTCTTGTAACAATCATTAAGTCTTTATAGTCATTGCAAATAATTTCAATGGCATAGCTTCCTTTTAAATCGTTACATGCATTTTTTACAGCACGTAAAAATTTAAGGTCATCATTTTGGCTATCTTTGCTATAGTAGTAATGAACTAAGTTAGGGATTACTTCTGTATCGGTTTGAGAATAGAAGGTATAGCCGTTATCTGCTAAAAACTTTCTTAGTTCATGGTAATTTTCAATAATTCCATTATGAACAACGCTAAATGTTTTGCTGTTATCCATATGAGGGTGAGAGTTTTCTTTGGCTGGTTTTCCATGGGTTGCCCATCTAGTGTGTGCAATACCAATGGTACCTGTTAAGTCGTCAATTCCTTCCAAATTATATAAATTTTTTACTCTTCCTTTATCTTTCATAAGAGAAAGACAATCATTTTCTATTGTTGAAATACCGGCTTGAGTCATAGCCTCTGTATTCCAATCGAATTAGCCCGTTAATTAAGATAGGGCTTGCTTTTTGGTGTCCTATGTAACCTACAATTCCACACATATTTTTAACCTCCTAAAAATTAATTTTGGGAATGAAAGGTATGCAAAATATGCTTAATATATTAATCTTTGTTACAATATTGCTATTGCTTTTTGAATTAATACTATGACTTTAAGCAAAAGCCACTAAGGCATCCGCCGATTATTTCGATAACCTTAGTCCTCGTCAACACTTTTATACTAAAAGTGTTCAGGCGCTATATTTTAATATGCTATACTCCTTTCTTTAAAATGTTTTTGCATTTCCTTCAATTCACATTATTATATTACACTAAAAATAAAAAAGTGACAAGTAGTATGGAAAAAAATCTTGGTATTATTGAATAAAACCTTAAAGTAAGATATAATAAAGCCAAGAATAAAAAGATGTTTTTGGTGTGGGGCAAAAAACATCGAAGGGAGGAAGTCATGAAAGAAATTGGAATTATCGTTGCTATGGACGAAGAACGAGAAGCAATTAGTAACATTATGACAGAGGTAGAAATAGAACAAATCTATAATTTACGATTTCTAAAAGGAAAAATCCAAGGAAAATCTTGCATTGTAGCTAAAAGTGGAATAGGAAAAGTAAATGCAGCAAGAACAACACAAGTTATGCTTCAAAATTATGATATTCAATATGTTATAAACTTGGGGGCAGGCGGTTCCATTAATGGGATGTTAAATATAGGAGATGTATTAATTGCTAAAGAAGTTGTGCAACATGATTTTGATATTACAGCGTTTGGTCATAGCAAAGGCTACATTACAGGCGTGGGAAATAGCGTTATTTGTGATAGAGATTTAGTAAGTGAGATAGAGCAAATGATTCAATCAATACCAGAACGAAGCTATCAAATAAAAATAGGAGTGATAGCAACAGGAGACATTTTTTGTACCGAAACTTGGATGAAGGATAAAATTCGTGCCAAATTTAATGCTGATGTGGTAGATATGGAGTGTGCAGCAATCGGACAAGTATGTTATTTGGATAATGTACCATTTATGGTGATTAGAGCGATTTCTGACACACCAAATGGCAGAAATGCTTCTACTTTTGACGAGAATTTGAAATTTGCTTCTAAAAGATGTGCTAATATTTTGAAGGAGTTTTTAGTGTGACTTTGGGGAAATAGTGCCATTGACAGAAACTAGGGAACTTAATAAAACGAAGAAAAAACTATCTAACATTAAAAATTAGATAGTTTTATTTTGTTTCATGCTTGTTTGGCTGATAACCTACATTTATTAAAAATATTCAAAATAGTAAATGGCATTTGGTATGATTTCTTCGTAAAGACTTACAAGATTTTCGTTTACTTTAAAAACGCCTACATCAGGACTAGCCTGTTCTCTAAGCCACAATTCATCCCCATCAGCAGTAGCATAATAGTAAGTTTCCCATGCATCCGACATAGCATCAATAGCCATTTGTAGACCAGTATTAGCCTCATTAGAACTATTCCATATATCACCTTTTTGGAAAAAGAACTCTTCTAAATGTTCTTTACCATTAGGCTCATACCAACGAAAATAACATTTAGGTTTTACATTAACCCACAAATCTTCAATATCAACAATATTTCCTTTTTTACTTTCTACCGTTTTTTCACTTACTGTTACCGTTTTTTCTGTTATTTTTCTAACAGCATTGATTACATCTTGATTGGTATAAGTAGCTTGTTGTTCGTCAAGATTTCCCATAACTTCTAGTTTAATTTGTTCTTTTGTTTCTGCAATATCAGTATCTTTTTCAGCTTTACTTGCCCTTGTTAAAATTCCATTTTCTCCTGTTAAGGTTGTGATACTTACTGTAGCTAAAATTAAAAGTACAATAATCGTAATTACTAAGGCAATTAGTGTAATACCTTTGCTTTTTTCAAATTGTTTCATCTTTTTTCTCCTTTGTATTTAACAATAAATTATTTTACACTCACAGTATATCTTAAATACTTTTGTTTGTAAAGTTAGGGTAAAAAAATTCTCTTACAAAAATTACCAATTGTTTTCTTGATATATTTG
>CAOKJE010000058.1 GCA_948468505.1 uncultured Clostridium sp.
GAAATTAATGTCCCCATTGAAACCCGGAACCGTTGGGTCTTAGGTTATTTTGTAATCCATTTTACTAAATCTAAGTTAGCTGGTTCTAGCAACATCTCATGCTTTGGCATTACTCTAAAAGTATAGCCATAATTTCCACCAGTTGTTAGTTCAATCTTAGAGGTAAAATAATATTTTTTCTTTTCTTCGTCTTGTTCTTGTAATTTCATTGGTGTAATGCTAACATTTTCTACTACACCATTTTCTAATATTTTTCCATAATATACTTCTACTGTAATATTTTCTACATCAATATTTGGTAGTTCTACCTCACATGCTACTTCAATGTTGTTTCCTGCATCGATTGTAATATTGTCTAAGTTGTTTACTTGATTGATTTTGATATCTTTCCAATTCATAAATAGGTCTTTTTTCCATGAGTTGTAAGCTGCTACATTATCAACATCACCATAGTATTTTTTGGTTAAGTTGCAAAGTGGTATGTATAATTGGTTGGCGTAATCTACTAACATTCTTGCTGTGCTGTATTTTCCACCTGTTGTAATGATTGAATTTTTCATTAATTCTATCCATTTTTTAGATAAACCATTTTTATCTCTATCATAATAAGTTGGTATAATTTTTTCTTCTAAGGTACGATACATACTTTGGCTATCTGCCATGTCTTGTGCCTCATAAGAGTCGTATTCAGCATTTGTTCCAATGGTCCATCCATTGGTTTGAGTATATCCTTCTGCCCACCAGCCATCTAAGACACTAAAGTTGATAACTCCATTTACAGATGCTTTTTGTCCGACTTGTTCCAGATGCTTCCATTGGTCTTCTTGGATTATTAAGCCACACGTCAACTCCACTGATTAGATATCTTGACATAGCTATGTTATAGTTTTCTAAAATGAAGATTTTTCCTTTGAATTGTGGCATCATAGATACTTCGTGAATGTATTTGATTAAGTCTTGTCCTTCTTTGTCAGCTGGGTGCGCTTTTCCAGCAAATATGATTTGTACTGGTCTATCACTATTATTTAGAATTTGTGTAATTCTTTCTAAATCTTTAAAAATTAAGGTTGCTCTTTTATAGGTTGCAAATCTTCTAGCAAATCCTATGGTTAGGTTGTCTGGATTTAGTTTAGAAGTGATTTCATTGATTTCTTCATAACTATAACCAGAACGTCTTAATCTTTCGTGTGTACTGTCTTTTACTAGTTTAATTAACTTCACTTTTTGATCGACATGGACATTCCATAATTTATCGTCTGGTATATTTTTAATTTTTTCCCATGTATTATCGTTATGGATGTTATCTTGCCAATATGGAATTAGGTATTTGTTGTATAATTCCTTCATTTTTGGTGCTAACCATGAGCAGGTATGAATTCCGTTTGTTACATACTCGATTGGTGATTCATTTGCTGCTATGTTTGGCCATACTTCGCCAAATAGTTCTCTTGATACTGCTCCATGTAGTTTGCTTACACCATTTTTCTTTCCTGCAATTTTTAGGGCTAAGATTCCCATGTTAAAGCCTTCGTCTAAATCAATTCCTGGCTTCATGCCAAGTCTTAAGAAGTCTTCTCTTGATAATCCTAATCTTGGCCAAAAGTCTTTGAAATATCTTTCTACTAGAGGAAGTGGGAAAATATCATTTCCTGCTGGCACTGGTGTATGAGTGGTAAATACTGTTTTTGAACTTGCTATGTCTTTTGCTACTTCAAATGATACTTGTTTTTCTTTTATGATATTTTTGATGATTTCTAAGTTTAAAAATGCTGAATGTCCTTCATTCATATGGTATACGGTTGGCTCTAAGTGTAAATATTTGGTTAATAAATCGACTCCCGCTTGTCCTAAAACGATTTCTTGGCGAATTCTCATTTCTTGGTCTCCACCATATAGTCGTAAGGTTACATCTCTGTCCTCTTCGTTGTTTTTTTCAATGTCAGAGTCTAATAAATATAGTTTAACTCTTCCTACATTGATTTCCCATACTTTTAGGTATAGCCTTCTTTTTGGGAATTTAACAAAAATAACAAGGTCTTCTCCTTTATCGTCTTTTACTGGATTGATTGGCATGTCATATAAATCAATGTTATGGTATTCGGTTTCTTGTTGCCCATAACCATTGATTTTTTGATGGAAATATCCGTTTTTGTATAATAATCCTACTGCTACTAATGGAATTCCTAAGTCACTGGCTGATTTTAAGTGGTCACCAGATAAAATTCCGAAGTCCACCAGAGTAGATAGGTATGGTTTGGTCTAATCCATATTCTGCTGAAAAGTAGGCAATTAAATCGTTTTTGTTGGATGGATATTTGTTAGCAAACCATGTGTTTTTGCTGTTCATGTAGTTTTCAAAGTTTTCTGCTACTTTATCGTATTCTTTTAAAAAGGTTGTGTCTTTGGCTACTTTTTCTAGTCTTTCTTGTGCTACGTGTTTTAAGAATTTAACTGGGTTTTTGCTAGATTGCTCCCATA
Organism: uncultured Clostridium sp.; assembly: GCA_948468505.1. Taxonomy (GTDB): domain Bacteria; phylum Bacillota; class Clostridia; order TANB77; family CAG-508; genus CAG-269. The sequence goes on from CAOKJE010000058.1 coordinate 2,479, forward strand.
GGTCTTTGTCTATTTTTTGGAATAATCGTAAAAATTCTGTGTTCCATGCCCACCATAAGTTGTTGGCAATGGTTGATAGTTTTTCAATTCTTTTTGGTAATTGTGGATTTACCGTGATTCTGTTGAATAGGTACATTTTATTTGCTCCTCCTTTGTATTTTGCTTTGCTTTTTCTTTTGGTTTTTTAATACTTATATTATCTATTAAATATTGGTTTTTGTCAAATATTTTTGTCTAGATTTTTTAACTTTTTAAATTTATTGGTAATTTAATTTTTTGGGGTTAGTTTTGTGTTAAATTATTTTCTAAATAATCATTTAATTTGCCAGTAATTATGTATCCTAAATTAGTATGAATATCTCCATTTTCCTTAACTTGTTCCTCACTATCAATAATCTTATTATTTTTAATTTCTTCAATCACTTGCGTTAAAGTTGGATTTTTATATTTTTGCTTAGCAATAATAATTGCCTCTTCTACTTGTTCTTCTAGTACAGCTTTTTCGGTATATTCTTTCGAAGATTTTGCCTCTTGTATGATTCCTTTATCTTTTGTAAGTGTTCCTATTGTAATACCCGTTAATATTAAAAGAACAACAATGGTAACTACCAAAGCAATTATTGTTATTCCTTTTATATTTTCCTCTACTTTTCTCATCTTTTGAACTCCTTTTCTTTTTTATTATAGTTTTCTTGAGTATCTAAAGCTTTAAATTTTTAATTTCTGCATTTTATTTTCTCTTTCATTTAATGTTTCCTCAATTTTTCTAGTGTCATTCTACTATACTAACAGTAAAAAAGCGGAATAAATTCCGCCCTTAAAGAGTCTGATTAAGTTTAGGCTCTTT
>CAOKJE010000059.1 GCA_948468505.1 uncultured Clostridium sp.
GCAATTATTATAGCACTCATTTCGCAAAAAGTAAATATTTTTAATTTTGCGAAATGTAAACTTATATTATTGTATTCACTTTATTTTATTATATACTACATTTTAATTCCGAATTTTACAAAATTCTTTATAAAACCTATTATGACTTAGTAGTTTTCTTAGTAAATATTTTTTCGTATCACTAGTAGATACTTTTTTTATATCTTATCGATTTCTATAAAATTTGTCAATAGTTTTGTATACATTATGTACATATTCGTATCATTAGTGGATATGTTATATTTTCTTTTTCGTATAAAATTTATATAACAAAATAAGAAAGGATTTTAGTTATGTATCAATGCAGTAAATACAATAACAGATTAAACGTTTCTAGCAACAAAATTAAAGAACTAAGAATAAAAAATCACTTATCCCTATCTGGTCTTTCCACCAAACTTGCTCTTATGGGAATTGATTTCATTTCTATCTCTAATTTTACTCTCTATTAAATAAAACCTTTTCAATCAAATTCCTTCTAACAAATTCAAAAACTTTGTCAAATTTACTTGAATTTCTTTAACTTTTAGTATAAGATAAAAAAGAAAGTAACTTCAAGATTACATAGGAGGAAAAAATGCCAAGAAAAACAAAAGAACAAAAAGAATTAGAAAATGAAAATAAAGTAAAAAAAGCTACCACAACCAAAAAGAAAACACCAGCCAAAAAACCAGCAACTACAACTGCAAAAAAAACAACTTCTACCAAAAAAAAGGAAGTAGCTACTAGCAAAACTGCTACGAAAAAAAGCTCTACCAAGAAAACTACAACAACTAAGAAATCAACTACTAAAAAATCCACCACAAAAAAAGTTGCTACCAAAAAAACAACTGCTAAAAAAGCTACCTTAACCCAAAAGAAAAAAGTAGAAATTGTAGAATATTATGACCTACCTTATCGCTACAACCAAACCATTGTAAAAGTATTGGCACAAACTCCTACCAACCTATTTATTTATTGGGACATAGCTGACAAAGACAGAAAAAACTTCCAAAAACAATATGGCGATAACTTTTTCGAAACCACAAGGCCCATCTTAATTGTGCACAATGACACATTAGGCTACAGCTTTGAAGTAGAAATCAATGACTTTGCTAACAGTTGGTACCTACACGTAGTAGACAGCAAATGTGATTACAGAATCGAATTAGGTAGGCGTCCCCTTAAAAAATCCGAAAAATTAAATACTGATTACATCTATGTTACCACCTCCAATAAAATCGAATCACCAAATAATCGTATTCTCTTTGATAAAAATCAAAAAATGGTTTACTTTAGAAATGTAAAAACAGGAAACCAAACAAAAAAAGATATATCCTCCATCTCATTTATTCGAAACATGGGAAAACTATACAATATTTATGATTTATACAAAGCAATCTATCAAGACGAAAATATTGAAGAACTCTTTAACCGATCCAATCCATCCTCTGGAAACCCTTCCTCTGGTAGTTTTTCGTCAAGATTTAAATAATTTTTTAAAGTGGGCTTGATTGGCTACCCTTTCAAAGCTCACATTTTTAATTAACAAAGGAGAACCAAAAATGCAAGAAAAAAAAGGATACGTAAGTTTTGTCCTTCATGCCCATCTTCCCTTTATTCACCATCCAGAAAGTGACGACTATTTAGAAGAATCTTGGCTATATGAAGCAATTTCCGAAACTTATCTTCCCCTATTAACCAATTTTCAAAAACTAGTAGACGAAGGAGTAAACTTTAGAATCACCATGTCTATGACTCCTCCTTTACTTTCTATGTTAGATAATAAATTATTACAAAAAAAATATATTAACTACCTAAAAAAACTAATAGAACTATCCAAAAAAGAAATCAAAAGAACAACAGGTGACGAAAGATTAAATAAACTTTCTCATTACTATTTTAACCGTTACTCTAATGACTTACATCTATTTAAAGAAATTTATCATTGTAATTTAATTGAAGCTTTTAAACATTTTCAAGATATTGGTGTATTAGAAATTATCACCTGTGGTGCTACCCATGGCTATTTCCCAATCTTATATGTCAATGAAAAAACCGTTAAGGCTCAAATTGCTGTTGGCGTTCAAACTTACGAAAGATATTTTGGAAAAAAACCTCGTGGTATTTGGCTACCAGAATGTGGTTACGTACCCGAAGCTGATAAATATTTAAAAGAATTTGGAATTGACTATATCATTACTGAATCACATGGTATTTTATATGCTGACCCAACTCCTATCTATGGTACCTTTGCTCCTATTGTATCTCCTGAAGGAGTTATTGCCTTCCGGACGTGATATTGAATCTTCTAGGCAAGTTTGGAGTTCTATTAATGGTTATCCTGGAGATTATAATTATAGAGAATTTTATCGTGACATCGGTTATGAAGCCGACTATGACTACATCAAACCTTATATTGCTCACAATGGTGTAAGAGTTCATACAGGAATTAAATATCACCGAATTACAGGTGACACAGAATTCAAAGATTATTATAACCCCCAATGGGCCATGGATTCTGCCGAAAAGCAAGCAGGTCATTTCTTAGACAGTAGAACCTCACAAATTAATAATCTTTCACAATATATGGAAACGCCACCTATCGTTTTATGCCCCTATGATGCTGAACTTTATGGACATTGGTGGTATGAAGGTCCTTACTGGTTATATATTTTGTTTAAGAAAATTTACTATGACGATTGCAATTTCGAACTTATTACACCATCCGAATATATTGATAAATATCCAAATATGCAAATTGCCTCTCCTTGTCGTTCTAGTTGGGGTGCTAACCGGTTACAGCGAAGTATGGCTAAATCCAACCAACGACTATGCACATAGGCATTTGCATGTAGCAGGTGATAGAATGTGTGAGCTAGCTTGGGCATATCCAAATGCAAAAGGCTTGAAGAAAAAAGCTTTGAACCAATGTGCTAGAGAACTACTACTTGCCCAAAGCAGTGACTGGCTATTTATTATCACAAATGGAACTATGGTAGATTATGCTAAAAAACGTATTAAAGACCATATTGGCCGTTTTACAAAGCTATATTACCAAATTAAGGAAGATAATATTGACGAAGATTTCTTAAAAGATATTGCTAAAAAGGATTGCGTTTTTCCTGATATTGATTATAGGATTTATTGTTAAGAAAAATGGGGATGTGAAATTGGGGACGTTTCTTTTTGCACATTTGGCC
>CAOKJE010000060.1 GCA_948468505.1 uncultured Clostridium sp.
TTCAAGTTATCAATCGGAAGGAAATCCGATTTACACAACTTTTACGATAGTCTCAACTCTTAAGTATTTAACAAAAGAGTTGTTTTTTGTATTTTATTGTGCTGATGTTTCATTTGCTGTATTAGCAGTATTTTCATCATCTGTTTCATCATCTAATGTTTCATCGATGTCTTCGTCATCGATTTCAATATCTTCATCAATATCTTCATCTATATCATAGTCATAATCTTCGTAATAAAGATAATCATCTTCATAACTATTTTGAATTGATTTTACAATAAAAAATACTCCTACTAAAATTACAATAATAGTGATAACTAATGAAATAATAAAAGTATTTAAGCTAATTGTAATATGTTCTTTTCTTCTATCACCTTGTCTCCTATCCTGATTTTCTGTATTATCTATCATTTAAAAAAGCCTCCTTCTATTTTTGATTTATTATAACATGAAACAAAGATGAAAAAACAAAAAACATCAAAAAGTAATGAAATTGTAATAAAAGTGTAATGGTACAATATCAAGGTTAATATATTTTTAATTACATACTTATGTACAAAAGCAAAAAAACGTGATACAATAGAAAGCAAAGAAAATAGCTAAAAAAGTAAGGAGAGGACAAAAATGGAGAAAAAAAGAATCCTAACAGGAGACAGACCAACCGGAAAACTACACATTGGGCACTACTTTGGTTCATTACAAAAAAGAGTAGAACTACAAAACAGTGGAGAATATGACCCATACATCCTAATTGCTGATGTGCAAGCATTAACCGACAACTTTAATAATCCAGAAAAAGTAAGAAAAAACGTAAGAGAAGTAGCAATAGACTACTTATCAGTTGGAATTGATCCTAGCAAAACCACAATCTATGTACAATCCATGATACCAGAAGTAGCTGAGCTAACAGTATTTTATTCTAATTTAGTAACCATTGCACGATTAGAAAGAAACCCAACCGTAAAAACCGAAATAGCACAAAAAAGAGAAATCTTTGGAGAAAGCGTAACCTATGGATTTTTAGGATATCCTGTAAGCCAAGCAGCAGACATAACAGCCTTTGAAGGAAAATATGTACCAGTAGGAGAAGACCAACTTCCATTAATAGAACAATGTAGAGAAATCGTAAGAAAATTCAATAGCATTTATGGAGAAGTATTAATCGAACCAGAAGCTGTATTATCAAGTGGGAAAAGAATAAAAGGATTAGACGGAAACGAAAAAATGGGAAAATCCCTAGGAAATGCCATTTACTTAGCAGATACTGAAGAAGAAGTCACCAAAAAAGTAATGAGTGCAGTAACTGACCCAAACCGTATAAAAAAAGACGATTTAGGAAATCCTGATATATGCATGGTAGCCTACTACCATAACCTATTTAGTAGCAAAGAAGAAATAAAAGCAGTATGCGAAGAATGTAAAGCGGGAAAACGAGGTTGCGTAGCTTGCAAAAAACAGCTTGCGAAAAATATTATAGAAACCTTAAGACCAATTCGTGAAAAAAGAGCCCACTATGAGGCACATCCAGAAGAAGTAGACAAAATTTTAATAGAAGGGACAAAAAAAGCACAAGAAATAGCTAAAAAAACTATGAAGAAAGTTAAACAAGCAATGAAATTAAATTATTTCGAATAATGCTTTTGGGGACGGAGGAAAAAATCATGTTTACAGATTACACAAAAATAATCATAAAATCAGGAGATGGGGGAAACGGAGCCGTAACCTTCCGTAGAGAAAAATACGTAGCAGCTCGGAGGCCCTGACGGAGGAGACGGAGGAAACGGAGGAAGTATTTATTTTCAAGTAGATAAAGATAAAAACACTTTAATTGATTTTCGTTATAACAAAAAGTTTAGAGCTGCCAATGGAGGAAACGGAAGTGGAAGTCATTGCAATGGAAAATATGGAGAAAATTTATACATTAAAGTACCAATAGGAACCGTAATAAAAGACGTTGAAACAGGAAAAGTAGTAGCAGATTTATCAATACCCAATCAAACTGAGCTTGTTTTAAAAGGAGGTCGAGGAGGAAGAGGAAATTCTCATTTCAAAACGGCAACAAGACAAGCACCACAATTTGCAGAAGATGGAGAAAAGGGAGACGAAAAAGAAATTATATTAGAATTAAAGTTACTAGCAGATGTACGGACTACTAGGTTTCCCCAATGTAGGAAAATCTACCTTTTTAAAAAGTGTAACAGATGCCAAACCTAAAATTGCAAATTATCATTTTACTACACTAGAGCCAAACTTAGGCGTAGTAAAAACGAAAAATGGAGATGGCTTTGTAATAGCTGATATTCCGGGAATTATAGAAGGCGCAAGCGAAGGGGTAGGACTTGGAATTCAATTTTTAAGACATGTAGAAAGAACAAGACTATTATTACACTTCTTAGATGTATCTCGGACAAGAAGGAAGAAATCCTGTAGAAGATTTTTATGCCATCAACAAGGAATTAAAAAAATATAGCCAAAAGCTGTCTACCCGTAAGCAAATTATCGTAGCTAATAAAGTGGACATTTTGCAAGATGAAACCCTTATAAAGCAAGTAGAAGAATTGGCAAAAAAAGAAAACATAGAAATCTATAAAATATCAGCAGCAACAAAAGAGGGTGTGCAAGAATTAATCGATTATGTAGAAAAAACTTTGAAAACATTGCCAAAAGAGGAATTAGTCGAAATAGAGGAAAGAAAAATCTATACCTTAGAAGAAAAACAAGACCAATGGAGTATCAAAGAAGAAAATGGTGTATTTATTGTTTCTGGAAAAGCAGTAGAAAGATTAATGGGAAGAGTTAATATTGAAGATAACGAATCAATGCACTATTTACAAAAGAGTTTGAAGAACCTAGGAATTGACAAAAAATTAAAAGAAATGGGAGTTTGTGAAGGCGATACGGTAATTTTAGCTGACTGCGAATTAGAATGGTATGAGTGACCCACTGAGGCTGGCCTAATTTGCCCCCAATGGCCCAATGGTTCCGAGTTTGACTTAATGGCCCAATGGTTCCGGGTTTAAATGGGGACATTAAATCATAATGTCCCCATTTAAAC
>CAOKJE010000061.1 GCA_948468505.1 uncultured Clostridium sp.
TGTTTCTTAGGGATTTTCATAAATTGCTTTTTTGGTGTATATATGTTAAGTTTTTTCTACATTTTTGTTACATTTTTTACATTTTTCGTTTTATTTTTTTGACTTTTCCTTGCTGCCGTAGTTTTTGATGTTTTTTATAGGTGTGCTATAAGTATTTAAAAAAAGCAAAAATTGCTTGCTATTAAATTGCAAAACAATTCTTGCTTTTCTTTATGATTGCTTCGTTGGAATCCTAACAACCACTTCAGTACCTTCTCCCACAACACTTTTAATATCGATGCTTCCACCATTTTTATCTAAAATCTCTTTAGCAATCGAAAGACCGTAAACCTGTTCCGCCCATCTCTCTTGTACGAGCCTTGTCCACACGGTAAAATCTTTCAAAAATTCGATTTAAATCTTCTTCTGGAATACCAATTCCATTATCAAAAACTTTAATATAAGCATCATTATAAACAAATCCAACATAAATTTTAATTTCTCCACCATCTTTTGTATATTTGATACTATTTGTTAGGATGTTTAGCACCACGCGTTCAATATCATACTTGTCCGCATAAACTGGTGGAACATCTGCTGTTACAAAACAATTTACTTTATGTTCTTTCTTCTTAATTTCTATGGCTAGCTTGTCCTGACATTTTTTTACCAAGTCTCCTAGGTCAAAAGCTTCTTTTTGTATGATTTTATTGTTATTATCATATCTTGATAAAGTAAGCAAATCTGTTACTAGTTTTGCCATTCTTCTTGCCTCTGTTGCAATGACATTTAAAAACTTGCTTTGGGTTTCTTTGTCATAGTCACCTTCTAATAATGTATCAGCATATCCCATAATAGAGGTAATTGGCGTCTTTAATTCATGTGATACATCAGCAACAAATTCTTTTCTCATATTGTCTAAGTCTACATGCTCTGTAATATCTTGTATTACAGCAATTACACCATCTGGCCTATCGGTTTCATTTTTAAATGGTGCAAAAAATATATTCATAAACTTATCTTCTACTTGAATTCTTTGCTCTGTTGAAGTCCAACTTTCTAGATAAATAATTTTTTCCATGTTAATGTCTAGTTTGAATTTTTGGAATATGTCTTCAAAGTTATTATCCTCTGGTCTAATGCTCAAGAATTTTTTAGCTGCTGGGTTAATTAGAATAATTTCCCCCTTCATATTGAAAGCTATAATTCCATCTGTCATATGAAGCAAGATTGTCTCAATTTGATTTTTTTGGGTAGATACTTCACTTAATTTGTCTTTTAGCTCTGTAGTCATAATGCCTAAAACATTTTCTAAATCTTGTGCTCCATTTCCTTTTTTACTCTTTGCTTTCTTTTCTCCACTTTTGTCTTCTTCTGTGATTTTTTCCGCACTTTTAATTAATTTATTAATGGGATAAATAATAAATTTTGATAAAAGTGCTGCTGTTAAGATGCCAACAATAGCAAATATAACACCAGCTATTGCTAACACGATTACGGTTTTATTTTGTAATTCTTGTATATGAATTGCTTGCCCTGCTTCAATTTGTTCATTTAAAGCTTGTAATTGGTTAATAAAAAAAACTCCCATTCCACTTATAATGATAATTCCAATAATAAACAAAGCTAATATAATTTTATTAAATTGTATATTTTTTAACATTTCCTTCATTTCCTTTTATTTTTTTACTACTAGTTTCCTAATTTCTTGATAAATCTTATCCTCCACATGGCAAACAGAAACTTTAAGAGCATTTTGTCCCATTTTTTCCATTTTCGCTTTATCTAAAACGATTTCCTCAATTGCTTGGTTTAGTTTTTCTCCTGTTAGCTCTTCATTTAAGATAATTTTTGCTGCTTCTACTTTTTCCAAAACTTTAGCATTATATAATTGATGGTCATGGCTTACATTTGGAAGCGGTATCAAGATAGAGGGTTTTCCTAAATTGGCAATCTCTGTAACTGTCATAGCTCCTGCCCTTCCAATAGAAACATTAGCCACATTCATAAGCTCCTCCATATTATAAATATAAGGTATCATTTTAATTCCCTCTATATGGTTACCATTTATCCCGCTATCTTCTAGCTCTGTTTTAATTAGGTCAAATTGTTTTGGGCCAGTTGCCCAAATCATTTGGTAATTTTTATTGGCTTTACTTTTTACAATTTCTACAATTGCTTCATTAATTTTTTGTGCCCCTTGACTTCCTCCAGATACTAAAACAACTGGCTTTTCTTCATGATTTAAACCGGATTTGTTTTAATATTTCTGCTTTTTCTTTACTATTATACTCTCGTCTTTTTATTTTTACAGGAGTTCCTGTATATACTATATTTTTAGCATTTTTAATTCTTGGAATAGCATCTTCAAAAGAAACTAAAATGGTATCTGTTTTTTTAGCAAGCAACTTAACTGCTTTCCCTGGAAAACTATTACTTTCATGTAGCATCGTTGGAATTTTCAAACTATGAGCTGCCGAAATCGTAGCACCACAAATATAGCCACCTGTTCCAATCACAATATCTGGCTTAAACTCTCTAATAATTTTTTTTGCCTCTTGATATCCTTTTAATGTCTTATACATCTTTTTCATATTCTCTATGGTAATCCTTTTACTTAATCCATAAGCCTCAATCGTTTTTAACTCATATCCTGCTCTTGCCACCAAATCATTTTCCAATCCTCTTGTTGTTCCGATAAATATAATTTTTGAGTTAGCTTCTTCTTGTTTAATTTTATTGGCAATGGCAAGCCCTGGATTAATATGGCCAGCTGTCCCAGCAGCTGCAATAATTACTTTCATTTCTCTCTCCTTTTTGTGCAATTGGGGACGTTTCTTTTTTCACATTGTGCAATTAGGGACATATCTTCAATTTGGTAAATTTATTATTTGTTATATTAACTTGTATTATATGAAGATGTTTCCCTAGTTGCAGACTGGGGCTTAAGGAACGGCCCCAA
>CAOKJE010000062.1 GCA_948468505.1 uncultured Clostridium sp.
TTGGTGCTGAAAAATATTGAAATCTAGGGAAATCCCCAGCCAAAAAAACTCATACCTAAAAAAATAAAAAGTTGCGAAAAAAAGGAAAATATGATATAATGTAAACATAATGAATAGGCATAGAAAGGAGTATAAACATGAAGCAATTAGTTGATTTACTAGAGATTAATAAGGGGAATCGGGAAATTCTTCTAGGAAAAGAGCATTCTTATAAGCATGAGTTAATGGATAGTATTTGTAGAATTTTATCAATTCGTCCATTAAGCGATGTTCATATTGAAATTGAGATTGACACGTTTGAAATCATTGTCATAAGTTGCGAAGAAAACGATACCTTTGAGTTCTTGAATGAACAAATCAATAAAAATTTCAAAGAAATTGCTTAACAGCAAAACTTTCCCCCTGAAACCGAGTACTTGGGTTTCGGGGGATTGCCTTTTTTATAGAGTTAAAAAAATACTTGCGAACACATCATAAAAGATATATAATAAGAAAAACAACAACTATGAAAGGAGAGTGATAACATGTTAGAACTAGAGGAAAATACCAAAACACTAAAAAACTTAGAGCAAAAAACAAAGAAATTAGGTGAATCCCTTTGACATTGTTAAACTAGAAAAACAATTAAAAGAATTAGAAACAAAAACACTAGAAAAAAACTTTTGGAACGACAGCAAAAATTCTAGTAAGACGCTAGCACAAATTAAAACCATCAAAAACAAAACCGTTAAATATCAAGAGATCCAAAACGAGCTAACCAATCTAATCGAATTAACAGAGCTAGTAGAATTAGAGCCAGACGAAGAAATCGCAAAAGATATCATAAAAAATACAAATAAACTAGAAAAGCAAATCGAAAAATTTGAAATTGCCACTTTCTTATCTGGAAAATATGACAGCAACAATGCCATCATTACCATTCACCCAGGAGCAGGAGGGACAGAGTCTCAAGATTGGGCAGAAATGTTATACCGAATGTATACAAGATGGGCAAACAAAAATAGTTATGAAGTTAAAGAATTAGACTATTTAGAAGGAGAAGAAGCAGGAATAAAAAGTGTTACCTTTGAAATGATAGGAGAAAATGCCTATGGATATATGAAAGCGGAAATGGGCGTGCACCGTTTAGTTCGAATATCTCCATTTGACAGTGGAGGAAGGAGGCACACCTCTTTTGCTTCCTTAGAAGTATTACCAGAAATTACAGACGATATTGAACTAGAAATCAATCCAGACGATTTAAGAGTAGACACCTATCGCGCATCAGGAGCAGGAGGACAGCACATCAACAAAACATCTTCAGCCGTAAGAATCACACATATCCCAACCAATGTAGTAGTTGCTTGCCAAACAGAGCGTTCTCAAATTCAAAATAGAGAAACAGCCATGAAGATGTTAAAATCCAAATTATTAGACTTAAAAGAAAAAGAACAAAAAGAAAAAATTGAAGACCTAAAAGGAGTTCAAATGGAAATTGCATGGGGAAGTCAAATTCGTTCTTATGTATTTTGCCCTTATACCATGGTAAAAGACCATCGAACCAATTATGAAGTAGGAAATGTCCAAGCCGTTATGGATGGTGAAATAGATGGCTTTATGGAAAGCTATTTAAAATCTAACTATGAATAATTAATAGTTAGATTTTTTTATATAACCCTTTTCTTTATTTATCATATAATAAATAAAGAGGCTTATTTAAATTTAAACAAGTTTCATAAATAGTAAAAAAGCGAGTGATTAAGGTGGACACAACCGTATTAAAATTTGGAGGTAGTTCTGTTGCTGATAATGAAAAATTAAAAATAGTAGCCAAAAAAATTATTGAATTATACAAAAAAAATCACAACATCGTAGTGGTTGTTTCTGCGCAAGGAAAAACCACCGATAAACTAATTTTAGAAGCAAAAGAATTAGCCGAAAAAACAAAAGAAAAAGATAGAGAAATGGATGTATTATTAAGCAGTGGAGAACAAATGTCAACTGCCAAATTAAGCATGGTACTTAATCAAATGGGCTATCCAGCCGTTTCCCTTACTGGTTGGCAAGCAGGAATCTATACCAACAATACCAACCAAAATGCTATCATTAAATGGATTGATACTTCAAGAATTAGAACTGAACTAGAAAAAAGAAAAATTGTAATCTTAGCAGGTTTCCAAGGCTTAAATGAAAACATGGATATAACAACCTTAGGAAGAGGTGGTTCAGATACAACGGCAGTTGCTGTTGCTGCAGCCTTAGGTGCTAAAAATTGTTATATTTTTTCAGACGTTGATGGCGTTTATACAACCGATCCAAATCGATTGGAAGGTGCCAAAAAATTACCAGCACTTTCTTATGAAGAAATGATTGAAATTTCAAGTGAAGGGGCAAAGGTTCTTCATAATAGATGCGTAGAAATAGGTCAAAAATTCAAAGTACCAATTATTACTAAATCTACTTTTAATGATAAACCAGGAACTGTAATTACAGACATCATTGAAGAAAATACCATAAAAAGCATTGTAAAAAAAGAAGTTTCAAGGCTTTCCATTATAGGAAATGGAATTCTTCGAAGTTTTTCAAAAATCAAATTAGTTTTAGACATATTAGAAAAAAATAAAATGGAGGTTTTAGAACTACAAGTAACAGAAACTAAAATTTCGATTATGTTGAAAGATATAATAGATTATAAAATATTAAATGAAATTCATGAAAAATTGATTGCAAAATAGGATATTAAAAGAAAACTTGAAAAAACATACCTCAAGTTTTCTTTTTTCGTTCTAAATAAGACAAACTGTGAATATATTAATCTAAGACAAACAAAATAGCATCCTGTAATAAATGAAAAATGAACTTTGACAACAAAATACCCCCTAATA